>NZ_WBYS01000004.1:0-280901 GCF_013283295.1 Marinobacterium sp. xm-m-312
GTATGTACTTCTGCGTTTGTTATAGTCTGCGTCATGGTCCGTCTCCTTTGGATAAAAGTGTGGTAACTAATATCCTGGCACATTGTGATGCCGTTTAAGAAGCGGGACGGACCATCCCATTAGACCCCTTTTTTTTTGGAGCGTTGGAGCGGTCTTGAAAAGGCCGCGATTTTATCGCCTCATCTTCGATAAGGCTCCTACGAAGAGCTTCGCCTCATCTAGGATAAGGCTCCAACAAAGCTCCCTCGACAATGTGGGCTTAAACAAACAAAAAGTTGCGAATCAGCTCTTTACCACCTTCGGTCGCAAAGGACTCTGGGTGGAATTGAATGCCGTGTATTGGATACTCTTTGTGCTTAACACCCATAATCTCAAAGGCACCGCCTTGGCGGATTCGATCGATGTTGGTCAGGTCGTTCTGCTGTAGCTCACCGACAGCTGCAGTGACCTCTAAACAGTCTGGAATCGATTCCGACTCTGCAATGAGAGAGTGGTAGCGCATCACCTCAAGTTGATCGGGGATATTTTTGAATACACCCTCGGCGTTGTGGGTGATCGGACTGATCTTGCCGTGCATCGGCAGTGGGGCTTTCACCACCTTTCCACCAAAACAGTGGACTATGCCTTGCATACCTAAACAGACGCCCATTAATGGCGTCTCTTTGCCTAGGCTGGTTATCACATCAGCACAGACGCCAAAATATTTAGGGTCATCCGGTGAGCCAGGGCCGGGCGAGATAATGATTCTATCTGGGTTGGCCTGGCGAACAGCCTCAACATCGACCTCATCGTTGCGTTTTACAATGATCTCAAAATTATCCAAGTTGCCTGCGAGGTGCTCAGCTTCAAGAATCTCGCCAATGAACTGGTAGAGGTTGTAGGTGAAGGAGTCATAGTTATCGATGATGTAAACCTTCATGGTTGTTGAGTCGGTCACGCCTGTACCTCCACCATAAATTGATCCAGTACTTTTTTAGTACCGGCAAACTTGCGACGAATCTCTTCGTACTCATCTTCCGGATTAGAGTCGTAGACATTACCACCACAGGTCTGCACATACGCCTGTTCACCGTTGGCAAATACCGTGCGAATAGGAATGGCAAAGGTACAATCACCATTGAAGGAGAAGTGACCGACTGCACCTCCATAAGGGCCCCGGCCATCTGCTTCCAACTCATCAATGATCGTCATCGCCTCAATTTTTGGCGCGCCTGTCAGTGTGCCGGCAGGGAAGTTGCTGGCTAAAGCAGAGAACATGTCATGCTCATCAGAGATAATGCCGACAATCTCACTTGAGATGTGTTGGACATGACTGAATCGTTTGATGTCCATAAGGTTGCGCACTTTAACCGTACCAAAGCGTGCCACTCGACCGATGTCGTTTCGATGTAGATCGACGATCATATTGTGCTCGGCAATCTCTTTAGGATCGTTGAGTAGGGCGCGAGCTAACTGCTGATCTTCAACGGCATCGGCGCCACGTTTTGTTGTGCCGGCCAGTGGGAAGGTCTCCATTTCACCCTGACGTAAGCGGAAGAGTAGTTCGGGGCTTGCGCCAATTAGCTTCTGCTCACCAAACTTTACGTAGTACATCTGCGGCGATGGGTTCACTTCGCGCAATTGTTCGTAAATGTTGATGGTGTCACCCTCGAGGCGGAAACGCTTTTTAAAGCCCACTTCCGTCTGGAAAATCTTACCCTCAATGATGTCCTGTTTAACCTTCATAACAGCATCAGCATGATCTTGTTGGGTCATGGTATCGCCGAGGTTGTAGATCTTCAGCGGGCCATTGGCAGGGCAGTCGGAAGCGAGAATCTCATCGACCAACTCAATGCGGCTATCAGTGTAGTAGAAGTAGAAAACTTCACCGGTCATTTTGTCGAGAATTAGACCGTCTTTAAAAACACCAAAACGGAAGATATCGAACATCTCACTGTGTTGTAGGTTCAGTGAGGGTTCAAAGTAGTTCATACAGTCGTAACCGATATAGCCGGTCAAACCACCCGCATATTTTCGCGAGATGATGTTTTGAGGAACGATCTCACGTAGAAGGTAATATGGGTTTTCACTGGCGTAAGACTCGCGGTTGCCCTGGCGATCCTCGATATGAAGATAACCTTCGTCGGCCCACAAAATCTGCTCAGGATCAAAACCGATGATGGAGTGGCGTGAGATGTAACTCTCTTCACCCAAAGATTCGAGCATCACGCAGTTATCAAAGCGCTTTTCGATCTTCTTAAACAGTTGGAAAAAATCGATGTCGGCCGCCATTTTGACGTATTGAGGTTTTCGGGGAAGCTCAATTTTGGCCGGTTTACGGTTAATCATTCGTTACCTTCTTTGGCTTTCAATGCGCGCGAACCGCGCGTCACAGTCGCTATACCTACACCTAGCTGTTTCGCAATTTCGCGTTGGGGAACACCATCCTCTAAAAGTCGGAAGATCTGTAATCGTTTACTGATCTCTGTGACTTCACTGGGTGTTAACAGTTCCTGCAGCGCAACGGAAAGTGTCTCTTCGCTTTGACAAGAGAAGAGGTGAGTAATGAGTTGATCAAAATGGCTAGATGTATTCATGTACTAGTACGATAGCACAATGCTTTTCCAGTGAACAGCGCTTTTTAGGATTGTCTGAAGGGCGCTAGGGGATTAAACTGTCGCCTCTTTTTTGAACTACTGGAGTGACTTCCCGATGGGTCGTGCGTATCAAAACCGAAAAGCCTCGATTGCTAAAACTTCTGACCAGAATGCTAAGGTCTACAGTCGTTACAGCCGTGAAATTTACATGAGTGCCAAATCCGGTGGTTCGGATCCCAATGCTAACCTCTCTCTGCGTAGCTTGCTTGATCGTGCTAAAAAAGATCAGGTACCTGCGCACGTTATCGATAAAGCGATCGATAAAGCGCAAGGTGGTGGCGGTGAAGACTTCGCACCTGCTCGATATGAAGGTTACGGCCCAGGCGGCTCAATGGCGATCATTGAGTGTCTAACTGACAACCCGAACCGTACCTTTGGTGATGTTCGTCAAGCGTTTACTAAGACTAAGTGTAAGATTGGTAACCAAGGTGCCGTAGCGCACATGTTTGAACACGCTGCGGTATTTGTATTCAAACACGATGATGAAGACGCTGTGCTTGAAGCACTGATGGAAGCCGACGTTGATGTAACCGATCTAGAGAACGAAGAGGGCATGCTAACCGCCTTTGTTGCTCCTACCGACTACTTCAAAGCTAAAACGGCTCTAACTGAGATGGGCATCACGGATCTTGAAGTAGAAGAGATCCAGTGGGTACCTAACAGCTACACAGAGATCAGCGAAGAAGATCAGGTGTTGTTTGATAAGTTCTTAGGCATGCTAGAAGATCTTGATGATGTTCAGCACGTTTACCACAACGTTCAACTGTAAAGAATGACGTTGAATGAAGGCTCCCTAGGGAGCCTTTTTTGTTGGAATAAGCCTTATGTTGGAGCGATCTTGTAAAGGTCGCGATAGTACTTGCGCTTTTGTTGGAGCGGTCTGGTAAAGGCCGCGATGATGCCAATCGCCTCATCTGCGATAAGGCTCCAACAAAAAGCCCCGCTTGTGCGAGGCTTTTTGATTTGGATGGCGGTTGAGGAGGGATTAACTCGCGACATCCCTGTCGCTCGGGCTCTGCCCAGCTTCGCTGTTCAAAAACGCTATCCTGCGTTTTTGTCGAACCCTCTGGTCGGGTTCTTATCCAAACAACCCAAAGCAAAAAGCCCCGCTTGTGCGAGGCTTTTTGTTTTGGATGGCGGTTGAGGAGGGATTCGAACCCTCGATACGTTGCCGTATACACACTTTCCAGGCGTGCTCCTTCGACCACTCGGACACTCAACCTAAACTTTAATTTGGCACAACACTTTCCAGGCGTGCTCGTTATTCGCGTCTCCTGACACTCACCCCTTTGGGGTCGGACTTCGTTCGTTCAAAAACGCTATCCTTGCGTTTTTAATCGACCACTCGGACAACTGACCTAAACTTTTTATTGGCACATCACTCTTCAGGCGTGCTCTTCAACGCGAGCGCGGATTCTAGCAAAGATGGTTTAAATCACAAGGGTTTATCGCGGCTTGTGCTGTTACTGTGGGTGGTTTCGTTTAGAATACACACAGATTTAATATTTTCATTAGGAACTGATTGATGTTGATGCCTATCTTGGCTGTGGTTGCGGGTCTTGTGTTACTGGTTTGGAGTGCCGATCGTTTTGTCGATGGGGCGGCTGCTACCGCTAAACATTTGGGTATGCCAACCTTATTAATCGGCATGGTCATTATTGGGTTTGGTACCTCTGCACCTGAGATGGTGGTTTCTGCTTTAGCTGCTTCCCAAGGAAACCCTGGCTTAGCCATTGGTAATGGCTTTGGCTCAAACATCACTAATATAGCGTTAATTTTGGGGATTACCGCGCTGTTAAGTCCTATCAGCGTTAAGTCCAAGATTCTTAAGACGGAGCTTCCGTTACTCGCCCTTGCAACTCTGCTTGTCGGTGCGTTGATCTACGATTTAGAGATCACTCGTTTTGATGCTTTTCTGATGTTGTTTGTGTTTGCGCTGATCATGGGCTGGTCGATCTACTCCAGCATGAGAGCCAAAAACGACACACTCTCTGCGGACTTTGAATCTGAGTTTGAAGATGACGACTACCTGCCGTTAAGTCGAGCGCTTTTCTGGTTGGTGTTAGGCTTGGTGATTCTGATTGCTAGTTCACGCCTGTTGGTTTGGGGCGCTGTCGATATTGCGATGGCTTTGGGTGTTAGTGATCTGATCATTGGATTGACCATTGTAGCGATAGGCACTTCGCTGCCTGAGCTAGCTTCGTCAATCATTGCGGTGAAGAAGAACGAGCATGATTTAGCCTTGGGTAACGTCATTGGATCTAACTTATTCAATACGCTTGCCGTTGTTGGTATAGCCGGTGCTATTCAGCCTTTGGGTATTGAAGCTGCAGCTCTCTACCGTGATTGGACCATCATGGGCGTGTTAACTCTGTCCCTGTTTGTTCTGGGTTACGGAGTGTTGGGGCGTCGTCGCATTAATCGTGTTGAGGGTGGGTTGTTAGTGGCCGTCTATATAGGTTATGCGGGTTACCTTTTCTATACGCTGTCTGCTTCGTTTTAACGCTTAATTCGCTTCGCCCTTTGGGCTATTACTACACTTATCATCGCGGCCTTTGCTAGACCGCTCCAACAATTTCTATCGCGGTCTTAAAAAGGCCGCGATAGCTTTACATACACACTCCAGCATCTAATAAGTTGGCACGATACTTGCTCTAAATTTACTAACGAAAATTTGTAGAGAGCAGTATTTTTAAGTTTGTGTCCAAGTTAAGTATTGGTGCTAAAACCATCATTGGTGTGGCGTTAATCGAGATCTGCGCCTTCTCTTTCTTGATTCTGACAGAGTCAGCCATTGTTCATGATACGAATAAAGCGCTTTATGAAGAGTCTGCACGAGACATATCAGAGCTCTTTGCCTCGTCCATCACCAACGCGGTCATCAGCTTTGATATTGCCGAGATAGAATCGGCCATTTCTCAATTCATGCAGCGTGAAACGGTATTGGGCGTTTCAGTTATAGCAGCTAATGATCGAGTCATGGCGAGCCAGACACAGAGTGAGCTTAGTGGGCTTGAATCCATATACGATGTTCAGATGCCTATTATTATTGATCAACAATCCTTTGGCTGGGTGGAGTTTACCTATGGCATCTCAATCGTTGACGATAACTCCAATTTTGCCAAACTGTTAGGTTTTCAAATCGCGATTGGCGGGCTTCTGTTGGTAGCTTTCTTTTCATACCTGCTTGGTCGATACCTGACTTGTCGCATACGAGAGCTCTCTAAAAGTGTCGAATCGATTGCCAAGGGTGACCTAGATACTGAGGTGAAGATTATTGGCCATGATGAGATCTCGCAGTTTGCTAAGCTGCTTGAAGGGATGCGCAAAGAGTTAGTTGAAGCTCGTACACTTATGGCTCAAACCCAGGACAATTTAGCGCAGCAAGTCGAAAGTAAAACCAAAGAACTTCAGCAGGCGCTTACACTATCGGAAGAGTCCAAACAGCGTGAAGCCGATGTGTTTGCCATTTTAGGTCATGAGATCCGCACGCCCATATCGATCATCATGATGGAGTTAGAAAATAGAGAATCTATTAATCTCAATCGCATCCGCTCGAATGTTGAACATACTCTATCGCTTATTGATGATATGAGCTTGGTCGCACGAGCGGGTTCTGGTCGTGATATGAACGTCGATTCAGTCGATTTGGGTGAGCTATTCAGTGGTCTTATTACCAGCTATCGACAGCAAGCCTATGCACATGGAATTCGTTTAGTCGATGAGATGGCGCTTACCGGGACGCAGGTTAAAACATCAGAGAAGGCGCTGCGTCAAATCGTCTCAAATCTAATGCGAAACGCCATCATTCACAGCCAGTGTAAAACCTTATCTATCTCGGCCGATCTGCAACGCATTAACCCAAACTTTGCACGTCTTGAAGTCTCTATTACCGATGATGGTAAGGGCATTAAGCCAGAGCTTCAGGCTCGGGTGTTTGAGAGCTTTACTAGAGGTGATAGCCAGACTGAGGGGACCGGTATTGGACTCAGTGTCTGTAAGGAGTTGGTGACTAATATGGGCGGGGAGTTGGTGTTAGAGAGTGACGGGAAAACGGGTAGCCGTTTTACCTTTACACTCTCATTGGCGATTGAAGAGGCTAAGAGTTCTTTGCCAACATCTGAGTTACCTCAGATGGAACTCTCAGTGTTAGAAGGATTATCCGTTTTGGTCGTTGAGGATAACCTAACAATACAACTGTTAACCAAAAAGATGCTGGAATCAAAAGGCGCATCGGTTGTGACCGCCTCTAACGGGGATGAGGGTCTTCAAAAAGCTAAATTACAAACCTTTGATCTTATGCTGTCTGACCTAATGATGCCGGTCATGGATGGAGATGAGATGATTAAAACCCTGAGGTCTATGGATGTTGATACACCCATTATCGGTGTAACAGCGGCAACCATTGGAGGAGAGCGAGATCAGCTATTAAAAGCAGGTGCTGATCTTGTGTTGGCAAAACCATTAAAAATCGACAGCGTCGAGGCGTTTTTGCACTCTCAATCTGTCAAAATCGTTAATAGTTAAGAGGAATGAGTGATGAATAAGTTATTAAAGCGTTTTCTGTCAGTTGGCGTTTTGGCGACGGCGATTAGTGGTCAAGCTTGGGCAGAGACGTTCACCTTTGGTGTTGTCCCTCAGCAATCAGCAACCAAGTTAGCTAAAGTGTGGGGGCCTGTTCTTAAGCATCTAGAAGATAAAACGGGCATGCAGTTTCAGTTTGCTACCGCTACCGATATTCCTACCTTTGAGCAGCGTTTAATGGACGGTGTGTATGACTTTGCTTACATGAACCCCTACCACTTCACCTTCTTTAATGAGCACAAGGGTTACACTGCGCTTGCGCATCGAGCGGATAAGAGAATTCAGGGTCTTCTTGTTACGCGTACCGACAGCTCCATTACTGAGTTAAGCCAGTTAGAGGGTAAGGAGGTCGCTTTCCCTTCGCCAGCAGCCTTTGCGGCTTCGTTGGTTCCACGTGGGGAGTTGGCAAAAATGGGTATTACTATCACCCCCCGTTATGTCAGTTCGCATGACTCAGTTTATTTGGGTGTGTCTCGTGAGTTTTTCTTGGCCGGAGGCGGCATAGGACGCACGTTTAATAACTCTAAAGATGATATTAAGAGCCAATTAAAAGTTCTTTGGAAAACCGAAGAGTACACCCCCCATGCCTTTGCTAACCACCCAAGAGTTGATGCCGATATAGCCAAGAAAGTTTCAGCGGCATTGGCTGATATGGGTAATTCTGAAGAGGGTAAAGCTGCGTTATCAGGTTTAGGTATTCAATCGCTTAGAGCCGCTAATGACAGTGACTGGGATGATGTACGAGCGCTGAAGCTAACGCTGTTGGATAGTCTGTTGGATTGATCGATCGCGGCCTTTTCAAGACCGCTCCAACATAAAAAGATTTCGCTCCGTTGGAGCGGTCTTAAGAAGGCCGCGAACTTAAGAAAAGATTTCGAACCGTTGGAGCGGTCTTGAAAAGGCCGCGAACTTAAGAAAAGATTTCGAACCGTTGGAGCGGTCTTAAAAAGGCCGCGAACTTAAGAAAAGATTTCGAACTGTTGGAGCGGTCTTAAGAAGGCCGCGAACTTAATCCAAGCGAAACCTGAGCTGGAAAAGTGCGCTCGGTTTCGCTCTAACCAGCTCAATATCACCATCCATGCTTTTCATCAGGGTTTGCACCTTAAAGAGCCCTAGCCCCGTTCCAGCTCCAATCTCGCGTGTGGTAAAGAAGGGATCAAAGATGTTGTTGATGTCTTGGGTCTCTATACCCATGCCATTATCTTCGATCGTCAGTTTAAGTTCTGAACCCTCTCTTTCACATTGAATGTTTACCAGGGCCTCTTTCTCCGGGGGAACAGCCTGAAGCGCATTGGTGACAACGCCCGATATAGCATCCATTGCTAAGCGTGCATTCGCTCGAACAAATAGAGAGTCGGGCAGTTGAATCAGTATCTGACAATTGCCTGCAGAGCGATCAGGTAACTGCTGTACAGCTTGTTCAGCGCTTTGTTCAACGAGGCTTCGTAGGTTGACCAACTCTAACTCTGACTCCTCTCTGTTTAACTCCAGATTACGAAGTTGCGAGATGATCAGTGTTACCCGCAAAATAGCCGCTTCGGACTCATCTATCAGTGATGGATAATCTGATGAGAGGTAATCAAAATCTGCTTTATCAAGGATTGGATTGAGCTGTTCAGGATTCATCGACTCTTTTTTAATCTGCTCTATCGCGCTGACACACTGCTCTATGTAATCGCGCAGGGTGTCGATGTTAGAACGGACAATTGATAGCGGGTTATTCACCTCATGGGCAATGCCTGACGCTAGAACCCCCAGTGAGGCCTGTTTTTCAGCAGCAATCAATTTGGCTTGTGCGGCTTTGATTTCATGATTGGCTAATTCAAGCAGATGGTTTTTTTCTGATAGCGCTAGAGTTCGCTGTTCAACTTTGTTTTCTAGCTCTTCATTTAAATTACGCAGCTGCTGCTCTAAGGTCTTTTCCTGTTCGCGCGTCGCTTTGAGGGTGGAGCTCATTCGGTTAAAAGCGGTTGCCACGACATCGATTTCGTCGTTTCCTTTAACCTCTATTTGAGTCCTAAGTTCGCCTCGGCTAATGGTCTCTGCAGCATCACGAAGCAGGGAGAGCTTATTAATCAGATAGCGTCCCAAGACAAAAGAGAAGATTGCCACTAATACCATTTCTAAAGCGGCAATGGCGTAACTCCAACGTTTAGCCTCTTCAATCGTGTTGAGTATAGGGTAGATACTAAACCCGACCTCTACCATGCCGTACTGATCGCCTTCGACCTCGATGACCGCTTTTGCATCAAAGATACCGTCATCAACCTCTGACGCTTCTAGGTCAATGTCACCCGGAGAGATGGTATCGGATTGAGTTAAGATGCGACCCTGTTGATCGAGAACACGCGCGTACAGAATGTCGTCACTTTTCATGACCTCATCGACAAACGCATTCAGAGAGGCTAGATCATAAGCTAAAACAGCGTCTTTAACGGTAATCGCAAAGAGTTGTGCCGTCGCGTTAGCACGCTTGTTCATCTCGTTGAAGTTCGTATCACGAATAAAACCGAGCATCATAACGATCAGCGTGATCAGAAGGACCGCTTCGATAGCAGCTACCCCTAAGATCGTCTTAGTTTTAATGGAGTTTCGAATCAACGCGCTGTCTCAATAAACATCTGTTTCTCATTCGTTAACTATAGTCTATAGATCCTGACTTGTTTTACTTCTTTTGTAGTAGAGAAAATATACGCCCATCTATAACAAGCAGTCCGAAACCAATGAACAAACCTCCCGTCACTTGAATCAGTGTAATGGTCTCATTAAGAACACTGATACCTAGCAGAGTGCCGCTAATAGGAACCAGAAGGGTGACCAGCATGGCGTTAGCGGCACCTGCTTTACTGATTAACTCAAAAAAGAGTATGTAAGCAAAGGATGTTGAGGCCACCGCCAGCGCTAATATTGAAGCGATCACGCTGAAAGAGGGTAGCGTTTCGGGTAATTTGGTTGAGGTCAGTATCAGTACTGGAATCATGATAAGGCTTGAGGCGCTAAGCTGGCATGTCGCAGACTGAATCGAGTTGCGTCCGGCGAGGTGGCGTTTCGCCCATAATCCTGAAAAACCATAACTTACGGTCGCTAAAAAGCTTAGCAGAACTCCCAGAGGATCGGTATGGAGAGCTAATTGGGTTAGGCCGCTAAGCAGCGCGACTCCCAATACGCCCAACAGACTACCAATGACTTTATTGGGTTTGAGTAACTCCTCTTTAAATAGGGCTAACACAATAAAGGTGCAGATCGGTGTCATGGCGTTGATGATGGAGGCCAATGAGACACTGATCAGTGTTTGTGCATAAAAGATGAAGGTAAAGGGGATAACGTTATTGAGCAGCCCCATTGCAAAGAATTTCTTCCAGGTATCAACATCTTTAGGAAGCGGAACTTTGAAAAGAGGCAGCAGGCTTAACATCACCAGTGCTGCAATCATCACCCTTAAAAAAACCAGTAGAAGGGGATCTATCTCTTGAACGGCAATACCGATAAATAGAAACGAGCCACCCCAAAGCAGCGACAGTGTGAAAAGATTGAGCAGTTGTGAAGTAGGCATCTAATCGGTTGATCTCTATTTATTTGCAAGCTTAGCCATCATAAGGGAACCGATGGTTGTTCACCTAGGATTACATCATGTGACTTTGCCTGATTATGCCTTGATTCAAAAACGGTTCTTTCGCATTATGTGCTCAATAATTATTGATAAGGACAGACTATGTCAGGACTACTGCCAAACGTTGATCCAGATGGATTGCTAGAATTCTCGGTTGTTTACACAGACCGTTCCCTAAACCACATGTCGAATGCCTTTCAGCATGTCATGCGTGATCTTTCGGGTCAGTTAAAATCCGTCTACAACGCCGATGCAGTTGCGATCATTCCTGGTAGCGGTACCTTTGGTATGGAAGCGGTGGCTCGACAGTTTGCTAACGGCAAAAAAGCGATGGTGATTCGCAACGGTTGGTTTAGTTACCGTTGGACTCAAATTTTTGAGATGGCTGGCTTGCCTCGTGAAGAGTTGGTTTTAAAAGCCCGTTTTGATTCAGACGATGCGCAAGCGCAACTCTCGCCGTACCCAATTGAAGAGGCGGTGGATGCCATTCGTAACGAGCGTCCAGATGTGGTCTTTGCACCACACGTCGAAACCTCGGCCGGTATGATTCTGCCTGATGAGTACATTAAAGCGGTTGCGGATGCGGCTCATGAAGTGGGTGCGCTGTTTGTTCTGGACTGTATAGCTTCAGGTGCTATCTGGGTTGATATGAAGGCTCTGGGTGTTGATGTGCTCTGCAGTGCGCCACAGAAAGGGTGGAGTGGTTCACCTTGTGCGGGCCTTGTGATGATGAGTCAACGAGCTCGTGATGCGATCGAGAATACCACTAGTAACTCCTTTGCTTGCGACCTTAAAAAGTGGCTTCAGATCATGGAAGCTTACGAAAACGGTGGCCACGCCTACCATGCCACTATGCCTACCGATGGTTTGCGTCAGCTACGTGATGTAATGGCCGAGGCTGAGAAATTTGGCTTTGCGGAACTGAAAGCGGCTCAAGCACGCTTAGGTAAAGAGGCTCGAGAACTACTGGCATCACGTGGCATTAAGAGCTTAGCGGCTGACGGCTTTGGAGCGCCTGGTGTCATCGTTAACCACACGACCGACAGCGATATTCAAAATGGCTCTCGCTTTGCACAAGCAGGTTTCCAAATCGCAGCGGGCGTGCCACTCATGTGTGATGAGCCGGAAGGCTTCTGTACCTTCCGTATCGGTCTGTTCGGTATCGATAAGTTAATGAACGTTGATCGTACGTTGGATTACTTGAAAGAGGCGCTGGATAAAGCGGGTCTTTAATCGTTGGAGCGGTCTTACCAAGGCCGCGATCCTATTCTTCGAGGTGTCTGGCTTCAGCCTGACACCTAATCGCCTCATCTTCGATAAGGCTCCAACAGGTCGCTTCGCACTCCGTGCTAGCTCCTACGATTGGGTTCGTCACTGTTGGAGCGGTCTAGAATAGGCCGCGATGCTCTTCTTCGAGGTGTCTGGCTTCAGCCTGACACCTATTCGCCTCATCTTCGATAAGGCTCCAACAGGGCGAAGCGAACAGCTTTAATAAAACACCCGCTCTACAAACCAAATCGCTCCAAGTAGCGAAATCCCCAAACTTAACGGTACGCGTACCCATCGATTCCAAAAGGCTTTGGATGAGAACCAGTATCCAACCAGCAGATGCGCAATCACAAGTGTTGCGAGTTGCCCGAGCTCCACGCCAATATTGAAGGCGATTAAGCTCTCCACGAAGCTATCCGACTGTAAGCCGATTTCGCGTAGCACACCCGCAAATCCTAGTCCGTGTAACAATCCAAAGCCAAAGACCAACCCAATTCGGGATTTAGAGACTCGATCTTTAAACAGGTTTTCAATGGCAACATAGACAATCGACAGGGCGATCAGAGGCTCCACAATGTATGGGGGTATGTTCACAAGCCCTAAAATGGCCAGTGCTAAAGTCAATGTATGCGCGGCTGTGAAGGCGGTGACCTGCCACAGAAGATCTTTAAGACGTTGACTTAATAGATAGAGGCCGAGCACAAACAGAATGTGATCAAGGCCTAAGGGTAATATGTGTTCAAAGCCCCGCTTTACGTAATCCAAAAGCCCTTGGCGCTTCAACTCAAGACGACTTAAATTGATCGATTCTGATTGAGTGCCAGCGGCTACCCAAGATGCCCCTTTGATCTCACCCTGTTCACTTAACCGGACGACGGCATCGCTATAGGCCTCTGGCCAGCTGAAGGTGATCTCTGACGAGGTTGATTCGACAGTAAAGCGGTAGGTGACCAAAGATTGGCGGGCCAGATCAATATCGGGTTGATCGATAACGGCTAGATCAGAGCTAAGGAGTGATTTAGGTACTGGCCCATCTGTTGAGGCGAGTGTGATCTGATTAAACAGCTTAGCAACGAAGGGATCTGCTTTAGTTGACAGTTCAGCAGTGGGCAGTGCTCTTAATTGATTATACTGCTCAGCGGTGGGGGCGTTATCAGTATCCGCATGTTCAGTCCCGATTTCGCTCATCAGAGCCTCTAAGTTGGTATCAACACGCATTTCCAAACTATTGTCGGGTAATACTTCCATCTCAATGATGGTTGGAGTAATTTCATGGGCTCGGCTTAACGTGCTGACTAATAATAGTAGAGTGCCAAGAAGGCCAAAATAGAGACGAGCACGTAGAGTCATTGAATTTCCTTAACGGAGCTGGATGTGAAAATAGTTAAACCATTAGCACTGATAGTAGCGATTAGTTCATCGTTCGCAAGTGCTCATGAGCAATGGTTAGAGCCTAGCCAGTATCAGATACGTCCGAAAGCTACGATAAAAGCGGATATCCGGATTGGGCAAAACTTCAAAGGGTACGCCTATCCCTACCTTGAACATGAGACAGCGCAGTTCATTGAGCGGGATGCAGCTGGTCTGCGTAACGTTGATGCCATCACCGGAGATAAGCCGGCTTACACCTCTAAAATGCCAGAAATGGGTTTTCGCTGGGTGGCGCTTGAGTCTAAGGCCTATGACCTAACCTTTGATAGTGAGAAGAAGTTTGTCGACTATATCAACGGCGAAGGCCTCAAGTGGGTGCTCGATTGGTATCAGGAGCAGGGTAGGTCCAGAGAGGGTGTAACAGAGACCTACTATCGCCATGCTAAAACACTCTTTTCTGTTGAAGGCAGTGAAGAGGCTGAATGGCTAACCGAACCTTTGGGTCACCGTTTGGAGCTGATCCCGGTTGCATCCTTCACCCAGTGTTCCACCGCCCCCACATTCCAACTCTTATGGCAGGGTAAACCGCTTGAGGGCGCCCTTGTAAGACGGTTTGTTAAAGGTAAACGCGGGACAGAACAGTACCGTACTAACCAGAATGGTAAAGTAAGATTTACTGCACAAGAGGGTCCATTTTTAATCAATGCCGTTCGTATTGATTACGGATCTGAACCAAGAGCTAAGGGTAAGGATTGGGTCAGTGATTGGGCCTCTTTAACTTACCAGTGTCAAAAATAAAGGATTAATAATGAGCGAGACAGTTAAAGCGATTCGAATTGAGCAGAATGGCGGTCCAGAAGAGATGAAGTTGGTTGATGTCGAACTTCCTGAACTGGGCGAGTTTGATGTGTTGGTTCGTCATGAAGCGGTAGGCCTTAACTACATTGATGTCTACTTCCGTACCGGTCTCTACCCACAAGAGATGCCGGGCAAGATTGGCATGGAAGGTAGCGGTGTGGTTGAGGCAATTGGCTCAGGTGTGACCTATGTCAGCGTCGGTGATCGAGTGGCTTACGCGGGGCAACCTCTTGGCGCCTACAGTCAAAAGCGCGTGATGCCGCAGGATACGTTGATTCAACTACCAGAGAGCATCAGCTTCGAGCAGGGTGCTGCTATGATGCTGCAAGGTCTAACCGTTCAGTACCTTCTGAATGACAGCTACAAGGTGCAGGCGGGCGATACCATCCTGCTTCATGCTGCAGCAGGCGGTGTCGGTTTGATTGCTGTGCAGTGGCTTAAGGCATTGGGTGCGCGTGTTATAGGTACGGTCGGCAATCAGGCTAAAGCGGATTTGGCTAAGAGCTTTGGTTGCGATGAGACGATCATCTACACCGAAGAGGATTTTGTTGCTCGTACTCGTGAGCTGACGGATGGTAAAGGGGTGCAAGCGGTCTACGACTCTATTGGTAAAGATACCTTTATGCAGTCACTCGACTGTTTAGCACCGCGTGGCACGATGGTTTCGTTTGGTAACGCAACCGGTGCGGTTCCAGCGTTCGAGATTGGCATGTTGGCAGCAAAAGGGTCCCTTAAAGTGACCCGCCCGACACTGATGACCTATGTCCATGATCGTCCGATGTTGGAGAGTATGGCCAAGGATCTGATCGCGCGCGTTGAATCAGGGCAGGTGAAGATTGAGGTCAACCAGCGTTACCCCTTGGCTGATGCAGCGCAAGCTCACATCGATTTGGAGTCGCGTCAAACGACCGGTTCAACCGTGTTGTTGCCTTAACGAGTATCGCGGCCTTTTCAAGACCGCTCCAACAGGAGCAGCCACAGTTCGACGCGACTTGTTGGAGCCTTATCGAAGATGAGGCGAAATAGGTGTCAGGCTAAAGCCAGACACCTCTAGGAAGGTAATCGCGGCCTTTTTAAGACCGCTCCAACATGATTTGGTGCTAGTCAGACACTCTTGATTTCACACCCCAATCGCTCTGCTTCGCTGCGCTGGTGGGTCACCATAATCAACATCTTCTGTTGTTCGGTTAATTGTCTATCGATCCAGTCCAAAACCTTCTGCTTAGTTTCGCTGTCTAAGCCTGTTAGAGGCTCATCCAGGACAATAATCGGTTCAGGACGCAGTAGGGTTCTGATGATGCCAATACGCTGACGTTGCCCGCCAGAGAGCTGATTAGGCATCTTGTTGAGATAGCCGAGCAGATCCAGTTCTTGCATCGCCTCTTGGATGCGTTTGTCCGGGTTTTGACGTTTGTCCAATCCCAATCTCAAGTTCTGCTGGATGGTTAAGTGTTCAAAGAGATTATCCTCCTGAAACAGCATCGCGACAGGACGCTCTTCTGGAGGCTGATCAGTAATGACCTGATCATTGAAACGCACTTCACCTGATTTAATCGGTGCAAAGCCGGCAATAGCCAACAGCAGGGTTGTTTTACCAATACCGCTTTGGCCAAGGAGAGCGACTCTGGATTGGTCAAGGACATTCAAGTCGTAACAGTACTCCCAATCGGGGTAGCTGACTATGAGGTTGTTGATCTGCAGGCCAAGGTTATTGCTCATTGTGAACACTGCGCTCCAGTAGAATTAATAGCAGGTAGCAAAGTCCCAACAGAATAACCGATGTGATAGCGGCCTCTGACATGCGATAGGTACCAGCAAAGGTGTAGATCAGCCAAGGGAGGGACGGTGATTCATAACTGCCAAATATAGCAAAAATGGAGACATCACCTAAGGCCAACAGAAGTCCCAAAGAGAAAGCGGCCAATAGTGAGCGTCGAATAAACGGGTAGATGATGCGCACTCTCTCCATCGGTGTGAGTTTTAAATTGCCTACTAGTTTTGCATATTGCGAATCAAATTGAATGAATCTTGGGCGTAACTGGCTAAGCAAAAAGGGTAGCAGAACAAAGGCGTTAAGCAGTATTAGCATAAGTGTGGCGTATGTCTCGAGCAGCCCACGGCTGATTAGCCATATGTAACTACCGGTCGACAACACCATGGCTGGAGCGACCAGTGACTGATTGGCTAACCAACTGAATAGCGTCTCTTGCATCGGCTTAACTTTTTGGGCTGCTTTTCTGATGGGTGTCAGCAGTGCGATGGCGGTGAGAAGTGCCAACAGTGATGCGCTTAATGCGATGAGCAGTGAGACACCCATCGCTTTCAACATAGCAGCGTAGGGGTAGTTAATTAGTGCCTCTTGATTGAGTGTCATGAACAGTGCAATTAGCGGCCCTAATAGATAGACCCACCCCAGCAGGTAGAAAGCCAATTGAATAGGCACTTTTACACCTTGCTCTAATCGATAAGCAGGTTGTTCGCGAGTGGAACCGAGCCAGTTCACTCGGCTGGCATAGATCAGGGCAAGATAAATAAGACCGGCTATCGCAAACTGCAACCAGGCAAGGGTTAGCGCCTCGTTGAGGTTGAAGTCGTATTTGAGGGCCTGGTAGATGGCCAGTTCTAAGGTGGTGGCTTTAGGTCCACCGCCGAGCGTTAATACGATCGCAAAACTGTTAAAGCAGAGAATAAAGATTAAGCCCGCCAGTGTTGCGACCTGGCTCTTGATTGCAGGCCACTCAATGTGTCGAAGGCGTTGCCAAAAACTGAATTTAAGCTGGTCGGCTAATTGCTCTCGGTTTAAAGGGATAGCGCTGTAGCCCTGATAGAGAATACGAACGGCTAGCGGAAAGTTCAGATAAATATGAGCAATTAAGATTCCATTGAGGCCAAAGAGTTTCCACTCTTTTAACAGATCTGTAAAAGGCGATTGCGGTCCTAGCAGGTTGACGATGCCGGTAATCAATATGAGTGATGGCATCACGAACGCCAACAGTGAGAGTCTTAGAAACTGATCTCTACCAGCGGGTCGCAAACGATGAAGGGCTCTTGCGATGGGTATTGCCAGAAGAAGAGAGCCCAAGGCACTTAACAGGGCTTGGTAGAGAGTAAAACTTAAAATGTTTTGTAGGTATGTGTCTTGTAACAGTTCGGGGGTGAATCGGGTCTCTTCGAATCCGATCAACCCCCAAAAGGCGAGCACCGTCAGAGAGAGGGTGCCCAGATAAGCAACCGCACTCATCAGTGGGGTGAAAGTGCGGCCTAGTAACATCAGGAGTGGTTCACGCGATCGCTTTATTGTGAAACAGCGGTACGCCACTCACGAATCCAGCGAGCACGGTTTTCGGCCAGTTCGTCGCTGCCAAGTTTGATCTGCTGTGGGGTTACCAACTGCTCAAATGCCTCTGGTAGCTCTACATTATCAATAACCGGTAGCATCCAGTTGGTCACTGGTAGGATCTGCTGCGCTTCGTTTGAGATTAGAAACTCAAGGAACTGGTTCGCTAATTCAGTTTGATCGCTGTATGCGCTGATCGCGGCCACTTCAACCTGTGCTACATGTCCGTCTGTAAACTCTGCGGCCTTGTACTGATCCTTACCTTCAGCAACAACGTGGTATGCAGGCGATGTGGTGTAACTCAAAACGTAGTCAGAACCGCCCTCTAGGAACAGACTGTAAGCTTCCCACCAACCTTTGGTGACGGTAACGGTCTGCTTAGCTAGATCTGCCCATGCAGTCGCCGCTTCCTCACCGTACGCTTTATTAACCCAGGTCATTAACCCCTGGCCTGGCGTTGACGTACGTGGGTCTTGGTAGATAACTGAGGCGTCGGAAGCTAAGAGTTCAGCAAAGCTTGTTGCTGGCGCTTGGATCTTTTGCGCGTCATAAATGAATGCAAAATAGCCGTAGTCAAAGGGTACAAACTGATTATTGTTCCAGTTTAAGTCGCTGGTGATCTTTGAGGTGTCGACGCTGTGAGATTGAACCAGACCCAGTTGCGTAGCTTCTGTCATCAAACCGTTATCAAGGCCAAGCAGTACATCGGCTTGGGTGTTGGATTTCTCGACACGTGCGCGATTCAGAATGCTGACACCATCCTCTGCTGCGACGAAATTAAGAGTACAACCACATTGTGCTTCAAAGGCTGTTTTGAGCTGAGGGCCTGGACCCCACTCAGAGACGAAGCTGTCGTAGGTGTACACGTTAAGTTCGGGCTTATCGGAAGCGACTGCCGCAAAAGAAGCCGTTAACATTGCACCGGCAACAGATAATTTGAGTGTGGTTGCTGAATCCATCAAGAAACTCCTGTAATTTAAAAAACTTAAACATCCATTATTAAGTTAGGCGTTGAATGATACTAAGTGAGCTAGAGGCTGTCATTGCATCTAGGGCGGTTTCGGGAAGTTTGTCGCAATTAATTTCAGACAAAATTCCTTTGAACAGTCAGATAGCACCTCTTGATACGTCTGCTACGCGTCATAGGATGTATCTACTTGAGGAAAAAGGGGAGCGGTTTGTTGTTAGGGCAGAACCTGACAAAGAGACCCTCCCAGGGGTGGACCCGTTTCGTGAGCGAAACATTCTTGATGCCATCGCTCATTTTCAATGGTCCCCTAAGTTAATGATCAACGAGCCTCAGCAGGGTGTGTTGATTATGCGTCACGCAGGTGAGTGCTCAGAGCTGCTCTCATCGGCTCAAAAAACGGTTCTATTGAAGGCTATCACTGAGATGCAGAGCCTTACTGAACTGCCCATGTTAGATTATGCTGCGCTATTTCAGCAGTATCGAGACGAGTTGCGTGATTCAGGACATCAACAGTTAACTGATGAGACTGAGCAGCAACTACTCTCCCTTCCTAACATGCCTAGGGTGTTAGTTCACCATGATCTTCACCCGGGTAATATTTGCTGGCAGAATGGCGACGCCACCATTATTGATTGGGAGTACGCAGGCGTTGGAATCGCATGGTTGGATTACGCGGTGTTAATTCGAGATCTAGGCTTTACCGCAAGTGAGTTGATGCAGTTGCCTCTGTTGAACGCTTTTGACGAGCAGGCGTTAACCCACTGGCTGGCCCAATCAATTCAGGTGGTCGATCAGCTTGAGATGCTCTGGTCACATTATAAATCACAGGTTACAGGTTAAGGGTAATTAGAATGAACATGAATGAATTATTGGAACAGATTAAACAGGCACCTGAGAGCGTAGAGTTCGCTGAGGTGATGGCGGTTATTGATGCATCGTTTGACCATAAACCTTCTGCTTTTGTAAACGGTGATCTAGAAAACTCAGCAGAGCAAAACCAGGGCTCGGCTAAGATTTTGAGCTTTGCTAAGCTGAATAATCTTTCTGAATCAGAGACGCTGGCCTGTTTTGGTACTTACTACCGCGATGATGTGTTGGGTAATCCTGAAGGAACCGATCACGGCAATATTCGTAATTTCATGAATTCGGGTTGGGCTGGCGTTCAGTTACCTGAAGGTGTGTTGACGGCTAAGTAGGCTAATTCGCCTCATCTTCGATAAGGCTCCAACAGGTTGCGTCGAAACATGGCTGTTCCTGTTGGAGCGGTCTTGAAAAGGCCGCGATGCTCTCCTTCAAGGTTTCTTGCTAAGCTTGACACCTGTTCGCCTCATCTTCGATAAGGCTCCAACAGGTCGCTTCGCCCTTTGGGCTAGCTCCTACAATAAGGTTGGCATGTTGGAGCGGTCTTGAAAAGGCCGCGATGCTCCAACAAGTTTATTCACTCTCTTTCAGCGCATCGGTCGCTTTTTTCCGCAACACCAAAGAGTAGAGGTCGGTTCGACGGTCCTTTCCGTTGGTCACTGACCCTTTCTCCCTGACGTCGTACAACGAATCCAAGTTTAAATCGGCTATCAGTGCCATCTCAGTATTCGGTGTACTCTCCGCGATGATCGCATCGTGCGGGAAGGCGAAATCAGACGGCGAATAGACAGCCGACTGAGCATATTGGATATCGACATTGTGTACCTGCGGTAGGTTGCCGACACTGCCTCCGATGACAACATAGATCTCATTCTCAATAGCGCGCGCCTGTGCACATCGCTGTACTCTAAGAAATCCGTTCTTTGTATCTGTCCAGAAAGGGACAAAAAGAATGTCGATGCCCTCATCACGCAACAGTCGACCCAACTCAGGAAATTCAACGTCGTAACAGATCAGAATACCGATACGACCCGCATCAGTATCAAAGGCCTGCAGTGTGTCACCACCCTCAATGACCCAGTCACGACGCTCGTGCGGTGTGATGTGGAGCTTCGGTTGCACCTCTATGCTGCCATCACGACGGCATAAGTAGGTATTGTTGTAGAGAGTGTCACCTTCCAGTACCGGGATGCTGCCCGAGATGATGTTGATGTTATAAGCGACGGCAAAGCCAGAGATCGCTTCAATGGTTCTCTCGGCATAGCCTGCTAGGAATCTGATCGCCTCATATTGATTCTCTTGATTGCCGAGCCCCATGAGCGGGGCGTTAAAGAACTCTGGGAACATAATGAAGTCGGCCGTGTAGTCGGCCATAGAGTCGACAAAGTACTCAACCTGGGTTAACCAGTGTTCAAAGGATTCTGTGGTGCGCATCTGCCACTGTATGGCGCTGACGCGAACGGATCGTTTTCTGAAGTTTTCGGCTTGCAGAGACTCATCTTCTGGTTCGTAATCGATGTTGATCCACTCCAGCAGAGTCGCGAACCCTTTAGATCGCTCATCCTCTGGCAGGTAGTTTCGAAGAATACGTTTCACTTCAAAGTGGTTAGCAAACTGGAAACTTAGAATGGGGTCATAAGCCTCACGTTTGCGCACCGCTTCGATGTACTCTTTAGGCGTCATCTCTTCAGCGTGCTTGTAGTAGTTTATGATGCGCCCACCCGCTAAAATTGATCGTAAATTCAATTGGATACAGATCTCTTTTCGAGCATCATATAACCTTCGGCCTAGTCGATATTCACGATAGTCTGGGTGTACAAACAGATCCAAACCGTAGAGTGCATCGCCTTTCTTGTCGTGTTGGAAGGTCTCACGTCGACCGATCAAATCGTCGTAGGTGTGGGCTCTAGTGAAGCGGTTATAAGCACATTGAACAGAGAGCGCGCCAGCCACAATGGTGCCGCGATCTTCAATGACAATTTGCCCTTCAGGAAACTGTTTTAGAAGCAGAGCTAGGGACTCTTTTGGCCAGCTGCCCCCAAGATCGTCGTAGACCCGATCCATCAACTCGACCAGTTGATCTAGATCGTCCAGGGTTAGGTTGCGCAGTTTCAGTTGAAGATCTTTTGGGTTTTCGTAGCTCATAAAGGTCTCTCGAACAAATTAAGCACTGTTTAGATAACTTAAGCATAGACCTGTTATGGGTTTTCTCGAAGTTTTATTTACAATGGCGTTTGTGATTATTGGAGGGATACTGTGTCATTGCCAACCCCACCGGACGCTATGTTTCCGGAACTCTTTCTTGCCGTTCAACGTTCAGGCCTTTTTCCTGACTCTAAAACCTTTGTTGATTTAGTGCCTAGGGCCTCAGCTGATGAAATAAACCAAGCATTCATAGAGTGTAAGAGTGAAGTGGGGTTTGAGCTGGCTGACTTTATTCCACGTTTCTTTAAGCGAGAAACCCTTGAGTCATCGGCATCAGAGCGGGGGAGTATCAATCCTCATGAGCACATCGAACAGCTCTGGACTCTGCTCAAGCGCCCGTCTGATCAGCATGTCGAGGGAAGTAGTTGTATCCCACTGCCTAATCCCTACATCGTGCCGGGTGGGCGATTTAATGAGATCTACTACTGGGATAGCTACTTCACCCAGCTGGGTTTAGTAGAGTCAGGTGACGTGGAAACTGTTCGCCATATGGTGGAGAACTTTGCACATCTTATCGAGACACTCGGTTTTATACCCAACGGCAACCGAAGCTACTTTGCCACACGAAGTCAGCCACCGTTTTTTGCTTTGATGGTCGATCTGCTAGCGAATCAAACCGATGAATCGGTATTGGCTGAATTTCTACCCCATATGATGCGTGAGCATCTTCTCTTCTGGATGGATGGCGCTGCAAAACTCTCTGTTGGTGAATCCAATCGTCGTGTTGTTATGACCGAAAAAGGGCCACTGAACCGCTACTGGGATGACGCCGCCACACCGCGTCAGGAGAGCTTCAGAGAGGATGAGTCGCTTGCTAAGGCTTCTGATAGGGATGGAGAGACCCTTTATCGAGATCTAAGAGCGGGGGCTGAATCGGGTTGGGACTTCTCATCTCGATGGTTAAACGGTGATGATCTCGGTTCCATCTCAACGTCAAACATTATCCCTGTGGACCTTAACTCGCTATTGGTCATGGTAGAACGAGTGATTGCCAAAGCGGCCACGATAAAAGGTTTACCAGAACTGTCGAGCCATTATGAACAGTTGGCTAAGCAGCGTGCCGATGCGATTGAATACTACTTCTTTAATGACGATCTTGGCTGTTATGTCGATTTGGACCTAGATGGGTTTAAACAGAGAGACCATCAGTCACTGGCGATGAGTTTCCCGTTATTTGCTGGTATTGCTTCACCACAGAGAGCCGCTTGCGTCGTTGCTAAGTTAAATGAAGAGTTTTTAAAACCGGGCGGTTGGGTAACGACCAATGTTGAGTCGGGTGAACAGTGGGATTCGCCGAATGGCTGGGCCCCTTTGCAGTGGATCTGTTTTCAAGGGTTGAAACAGTACCAGTTTGATGAGTTGGCAGAAGAGGGCGCTAAACGCTGGCTGAGCACCCTAGAGCTAGTCTTTAGCCAAACGGGCAAAATGTTGGAGAAGTACAACGTTGTCACACCCGGTGAGATCGCCGGTGGCGGAGAATATGCTGTTCAAGATGGTTTCGGTTGGACGAATGGGACTTATTTGGCACTAAAGCGCGCAATGGAGACTTAATTTTGGCACAATCATTGCTTAGTGTTTTGGATAGATCTTAAAAGGAATGGATTAAATGAAAACTGTAATTATGGCCGGTGGCTCCGGTTCACGTTTATGGCCACTGTCTCGCTCCCTCTATCCGAAACAGTTTCTAGCTTTGGCAGGCCAACAAACCATGCTGCAGACAACGGCTTCACGTGTGGACGGTATCAGCGATGGAAAGCCGTTGGTGATCTGTAATGAGGAGCACCGCTTCATCGTTGCAGAACAGATGCGTGCGATGGATACCCAGGCCGATATTCTATTGGAACCCGTCGGTCGCAATACGGCACCGGCCATTGCATTGGCTGCACTGCAAGCACTGACTTCCGAAGATGACCCTTTGCTACTGGTGTTAGCGGCGGATCATGTCATTGAAAACGTCGAGGTTTTCCAGCAGCAAGTGAACAGAGCCAAACCCCTTGCTGAAGCGGGTGCTTTAGTGACTTTTGGTATTGTCGCCACGGGTCCTGAAACTGGCTATGGTTATATTCGACGAGGCGCTGCTGAAGCAGAGGGCTATCAGGTAGCGGAATTCGTTGAGAAACCGGATCTTGAACGTGCACAAGCCTACGTAGATTCGGGTGACTACTACTGGAACAGCGGTATGTTCCTCTTCAAAGCGTCACGTTACATCGAAGAGTTGGGTAAACACCGCCCAGATATCCTAGATGCTTGTACCGCTTCTTTAGAAACTCTTACTCCGGATCTAGATTTCGTGCGCATTAATGAAGAGGCGTTTAAAGCCTGTCCGGATGAGTCGATCGACTATGCGGTGATGGAGAAAGCTGACAATGTTGTAGTCGTGCCAATGGATGCCGGTTGGAATGATGTGGGTGCCTGGTCATCGCTTTGGGAAGTTACCCCTAAGGATGGCGACGGCAATGCCGTCAGTGGTGATGTCATGACCCACAACACCCAAGACTCCTTGATCAAATCGACCAGTAAACTGGTTGCGACTGTCGGTGTTAAAGATATTGTTGTGGTTGAAACCAAAGACGCAGTGTTGGTGGCAGGCAAGGATCAGGTGCAAGACGTTAAAAAGATCGTTGAGCGCTTAAAAGCAGAGGGTCGCAGTGAGTATGAGCTGCACCGTGAAGTCTACCGTCCATGGGGTAAATACGACTCCATTGATAGCGGCGAACGTTACCAAGTTAAGCGCATTACCGTGAAGCCGGGTAATAAACTCTCGGTTCAGATGCACCACCACCGTGCTGAACACTGGATTGTTGTGTCGGGTACGGCTCGTGTCGGGCGCGATGACGAAGAGATCATGCTAACCGAGAATGAGTCGGTCTATCTCCCGGTTGGCTGTGTTCACTGGTTAGAGAACCCAGGCAAGATCCCACTAGAGTTGATTGAAGTTCAGTCAGGTTCTTACCTAGGTGAAGATGATATTGTCCGTTTTGAAGATCTCTACGGCCGTTCTTAACGCATTTGTAATTTGAGTGTGTGACTCTAGCTAGCTGTTAGCAGAGAGACAGACTTAACGATTAGGATTTTTATATGACAAAGATAGCGGTTGCAGGCCTTGGTTATGTGGGCATGTCCAACGCCGTTCTTTTGGCTCAACATAATGAAGTGACAGCCATAGATCTTGATGAGAATAGGGTAGCACTGGTCAATGACCGCAAAGCGCCTATTGAAGATACTGAACTTGAACACTATTTAGCCGAAAAAGCGTTAAACCTGGTTGCGACAAAGGATCCGGAAACGGCGTATGCAGGAGCTGAATACGTCATTGTTGCGACACCGACCGATTACGATCCGGTGACTAACTTCTTCAATACTCGCTCGGTTGAAGCGGTGATTTCAGATGTCATTCGCATTAACCCTGAAGCGACGATCGTCATTAAATCAACCATTCCTGTCGGATACACTCGAAATCTGCGTGAAGAGTTCAATTCACCCAATATTATCTTTTCGCCAGAGTTCTTACGTGAAGGTAAGGCTCTGTACGACAACCTATACCCATCACGTATCGTGGTAGGTGAGCGGTCTGAGCGTGCAGAGAAGTTTGCTGCAATGCTCGTTGAGGGGGCTCTTAAAGAGGATATCGACACACTATTCACCGGTAGTACCGAAGCTGAGGCGATCAAACTCTTTGCCAATACCTACCTTGCAATGCGTGTGGCCTATTTCAATGAGTTGGACACCTATGCGCTGTCACACGGCTTGGATACGCGACAGATCATAGAAGGGGTAGGGTTAGACCCGCGTATCGGCACGCACTACAACAACCCAAGTTTTGGTTACGGTGGTTACTGTCTGCCAAAAGATACCAAACAGCTACTGGCTAACTACAACGACGTACCAAGTAACCTTATTGGCGCGATCGTTCAGTCAAACACCACCCGTAAGGATTTCATCGCCGATTCAATCATCAAGCGCAATCCAAAAACAGTTGGTTTGTATCGTTTGGTAATGAAATCTGGCTCTGATAACTTTCGCGCCTCTGCTATTCAAGGTGTTATGAAACGTATTAAAGCCAAAGGGATTCAAGTCATCGTCTATGAACCTGTGCTGGATGAAGAGAGCTTCTTTCACTCAAAGGTCTATGCTGATCTAGAGGCATTCAAATCAGACGCTGATGTGATTGTCTGCAACCGTATGGATGAAGAGCTAGAGGATGTTATTGATAAGGTATTTACCCGAGATATCTTCAATAGCGATAGCTAATTGAATTAGAGAAAAGATAGGAGAGCAGATGCTCTCCTTTTTTGTATCTTTTTAGAATGACGCTTTAATGGTTTTAAACAGACTGGTGAAGAAACCTTGCTTCTCATTGGCCAGTTCAAATCCCCATAACTGCTCTTCGATCTCATCAAATTCATAGTTAGGTTTAAGGTGAGATGGTGTGATAACACCCTGACAAAGTGGTAGCTCCTCAATGGGTACCTGAACCTCTCCAGACTCGAGTTTCGAACCAAACAGTTTTAAATCGCCATCAATAACGTGGAGCAATCTAGGCCAGTGATTTACAGAAGTAAGGCGACTGTTAAATTTGTAGAGTTCAAAGTTTATTGGGTGTGCGCGTGAACCCCTATTGGAGTAGGCAAACTCCGATGAAAAAAACTTGCCGCGCTTTGTTATCAATGCCAATGGCATCACTACCGGCGCTGTAACGAGCATGACTAACGCCGCAACTAAACGCTCTGTTTTGGTTGTTCGAACGAGCGCAGCAGCGGGTACTAGAAAGCTGAAGAGTGCTGGATCACTAATTTGAATCGCAGTGTCGTTTTTAAGATCAATCACTGTACTGCCGCAGACAATGGACTCATTCACAGACATATCCTGGCCAACATAGGTGCCTGGGAAGATGATTGAGTTAGCTACCTTAGTGTTACGGTCAACGTATGAATTAGCCTCTACAGCAACGTTCCCTTCAAATTGGGCGTCACGTTCAACCATTGAGTCACGTCCTACGTAGAGGGCCCCATTCATTTGATGAGCTCGAGCAGAACTAAAGGTTGGTGTTGCAAGCCATTTACCATCTTCAGCACGTAAACCCCGAGGTACGAGGTAGGTGTGTTTGCTATTGAGGACATTGAATGTGGCTTCATAGAGCCCTTTAAGCGAGCTAAGCGATGTATCCCATTCGCCATTAATCTCTTTAAACCTAGACCACTCTAAGTTATCAAGCAGGCAACGCGTCGCTGAATCAACCTCTAGTGCTGCGATCAGCTGGTTCTCTTCAAAACATGGCAGGGTGTCTCCACGTGCTGCAAAAAACGGCATATTTAGACCCATGCGTTCGATCAGGCTAGAAGGATGCTCTTCACCCAAAGAGCTGTGGTAAGTGAAGTTAAGCCCCCAGTGATCACCATCTGGAAACTGGTCCTTCACCTGCTTAGTCATCGCCGACGTAATTATATAAACTGACTTGAAGCCCTTATCGCAAAGATACTCAAACCAATACTCAAGCGGTGATTTTCCAGCGATAGGCATGAGTGCAGTAGGGTATACCGTATTGAGCGGTGCGAGCTCGTCACCATTTCGATCCGCAAACAGCACAGCAGTAGTTGTAGTCATTAGTATGCTCCTTTGCCACTGACAACAGCAGGAATGGTTTTAGCGATCAGTTTGATATCGTTGACAGCTGATTGTTGGTTTACATAAGCGGTATCAAGTAAAACCTGCTTATCAAAGGGGAGGTCAGAGCGACCTGAGATCTGCCACAATCCCGTTAAACCCGGAATTGCTTCTAAACGGGCACGCGCCAGTACTGGGTACTGAGCCACTTCAGCCTCAAGAGCAGGTCTTGGTCCTACAAGGGACATATCACCCGTTAAGACGTTATAGAGTTGGGGTAGCTCATCAATTGATAGGCGGCGAATTACGCGACCAATCGGCGTAATTCTTGGGTCTTTCTTCATTTTAAAAATAACCCCTGCTTCTGATTCATTCTGCTCGAGCAGAGCAGCCTTGCGAGCATCAGCATCAATATACATTGAACGGAATTTCCACATTCTAAAGAGCTTGCCTTTGTGGCCCACTCGGATTTGTGAGTAAAAGATTGGGCCAGGCGATGTGACTTTGATGATAATCATTACAGGAATGAGAAGGGGCGATAGAGCTAGCAGCCCAAAAAAGGCTCCCGTCATATCGATAATGCGTTTCGTAATGCGTTGCATTATGCAACGCATTGACCACCGCCACGCTTTGAGGCGAATCAATACGCGACTCAAACGAGTTGTCCAACCCCAACCCTGTAAAACTCTATTAAATCGTGATGGTTTCGAATCAGTAGTCTTTGGCCTAAGGGCGATACTTGCCTTAAGAAAACGGATTAATTTCACTGGTTTAAGTAGTAGGCTGTGACGCACTTTATGCCAAAGTGATTGCCCCTCGATTTCAGAAATCGCTTCAAAAAATGGGTGCCCCAAGGCGGCGATCATCTTAAGGTTTGCTAGACCTTGCAACCTTGAAACTAGTTGCTCTTGTATCGGAGAAGCTGCAGCAAATAGAGCTACTTCAGTCTGTTTTGAAGCTAATACCGATTTTATAGAGGCTGTGCTTAGGTCGTAATTCACATCTAGCAGTTGAAACTGAATGTTAAGTGCTGGAAAGAACTTAGATACCTGCATCTCAAACTTAACAAGCTCGCGTTTGCTGTCGCTGAATATAATTACTCGGGAACCATTGGATTCAAGGGTATAGATCAGTTCACGGTAAAGTTGCGATACGTTTGCACTCTCTACTGGACCACGAGTTCTCATATTTAGACGCGCGTTAACCCCTTTGCCTCTAGGTATTAGCAGGTCTGCATGAGTCATAGTATCGCGTACTAGTTCATCAGATACTGAGTAGGTTACAGTTTCGGCATCTGCAAAAACTAGCGATTGAGTCACGTCCTCTTGCTTCAGTGCAAGGTTTAGATAGTCGATAAACTCTTCCTGAGATAGGCGCACGAAGGGGAGGCCAACAATTGCTTGAGCCTTAACATTTATCTCTTGTCTGTTCATGCGACTGACTTCCTATCATGCTGTTTTTGGTTAAAGCTCATCATCTCTTTAGCTATTTGAATAAGCTCTCGCTCTTGGTTAGCAGTAAGGCCAAGATTGGATTGAAGAAGGAGAGCTACAGCTTGATCATCGATATTTGCGTTTCTAGCCTTTAGATCAGCAGCTTCATCAGCTGTCCAGCAACAATGGCAAAGGTCGCGCTCTTCGAAATAGTGACCAGAATCTTTGGTTAACACTTTCTCGGCAAACATTCCGTAAGTTATGTACTCTGAGAACGTAAGGCTATGCCCCACGGCGTGATACCAGCGTTTACCCGTGGCTTTTTCAATCTGATCTAGCATCAGCAATAAAACATCTCGGCGCCAAGTAATTAGTTGTCCAACATAGTCAGCTCCAGCATAGGCCTGCTCTGTGCCTAGCAGTGCACCTGCTTTGTGGTGCCACTTAAGATGTACGCCATCATTTTTCACACCAGGGATTCGGTGAAGACGTAACTCACCATCTTTAAGCACTGATTCTGCAGAGAATGGGCGGATAAATTGCAAATCTGAGTCTGTGAATACCAGGTAGTCAGCTTCTGTTGCAAAGCCGGCGCTTAACTTGGTGATCTGCTGCATGATCCAACCGCGAACAGGAAAGAGCTGTGAGTCTAGCCACCACTTATTTGAAAAGGGGAGTTGTAGGTAGAGCCCAGGCACTGTCTTCTCAACCGAGACAACTTTTCTGCGGCCTCCTTGTAGTTTTGAAAACTGTGCCATATCGCGTTTGGGCACAATGATTACATGCTCAAAACCGCTATCAACGAACTCATCCATAGAGGCACAGAGTCTGCTACAACGCTGAAAATCTGGCCCGTATGAACAGGTGACAAATGCAATTTTTCTATTTTGATCAAGAGTATTCACACAAAACTCCATAACTGATTTATGCGTTCTGTTTGCAGGAAGCGTGCCAACTCTTTTTATTGCGCGGATAAAATATTTGGCACGCTTCCTGCATTGAAACCTGCACCTGCTTTTTGATTTTGTTTGGTTTCGGAGTCACTGTGATATCTAAATTTCACGCATTGAAAAAGAACGACCTATTTAAAAATGTTCTCATTTTGGCTTCAGGCGCTGCCTTTGCTAATGCGATTACCATGCTCTTCTCAATGGTAATTACACGAATCTATGGTCCTGATGAGTACGGCTATTTAGGAATTTTTACCTCCATGGTCTATCTCGTTGCGCCACCTATAGCGTTAACTTTACCTATGGCTATAGTGATTGCTAAAGAACATTCGGAGGCCTTTGCCGTTGCTAAACTATCCCTTGCTGCCGTTACTCTATTGTCGATAACACTGGGTGTTTGTTTAACCCTATTTAGTGATCCAATTTTCGCAACTCTTAATGCCGAGCCCTTACTTCCATTTGCTTGGATCATCCCAATAGCGGTGTTTATTGCGGGACTTTTTCAGATAGCAGAGCAGTGGATTATTCGCTTTAAGAAATTTACTGTTTTGGCCAAATCTTTAACTATTCGTTCAATACTTGTCGGGACAGCACAGTCTCTAATTGGTCTGTTTCATCCTAAAGGTGTGGTCCTGGTGCTGGTTTACACAGTCGGCATGGCTATCCAAATCCTATTTATTTTTAAAAGTGCACCGAAGCTAGCGTTTGAAATGAGTCGGATTAGGTTTTTACCACTTATGAGACGCTATTCAGATTTTCCAATATACCGGGCGCCTCAAGTAATGTTGAACTCGATTTCGTTAAGTGCTCCAACTCTGATGTTCGCAACCTTCTTTGGCCCTGCGGTCGCGGGACTCTATGCCATTGGTTACAACGTTCTCACAGTACCCGTTACTCTTTTAGGAAAAAGTGTAGGCGATGTTTTCTATCCAGAAATTGTTGAGCGTTTTCACAAAGGGGAAAATGTTACCTCTTTACTGTGGCGTGCTAGTAAAACCCTTTTGCTGGTAGGAGTGGTTCCTTTTGGATCGATCACTCTTCTAGGCCCTTGGCTATTTGAGATTCTATTTGGCTCTGACTGGGGGGTATCTGGTGAGTATGCACAGTGGATATCAGTTTGGCTATTGGCAAGTTTGGCGGCACGTCCTGCTATATCCGCTATCGCTATATTCGAGCTGCAAAAGCTGTTTCTTGTTTATGAAATAGTCTCTATAGCGCTTCGCATAAGTGCAATTTATATGGGAGTCATCTATGGCGATCCACTCATTGCTGTTGCCGCTTTAAGTGTTGTAAACGCAGTGCTCTATTACATCTTAATCGGGGTAGTTATCTTCCGATCAAAACAGGTTGTGAATTCACCAGAATCAGCGAGTACAGCATGCGAATCTTAATTTTTAACTCAGTGTTTTATCCTCTCAAGTATGGTGGCGCTGAGAAGGTGGTCTATAAACTTGCTGAAGGTTTAGTAAGGCGGGGACATACCGTATCTGTGCTTAGTATCTCAGACCAGGTTTCAGAAACGACAACAACAGTTTTAGATAATGGCGTCGAAGCCATCTATCTACCAGATAGAAACATCTACTGGCCCTTCGTAACACTAACAACTAAAAACCGTATCAAGAGAGCGTTAATCAAGTTCTTTCAGCGGCTTTTGGACCTTAATAACTATCGTTACCGTAAAGATATCACTGATGCTATCAGTTCATTTAAGCCCGATCTTATACATACTCATAACCTCAAAGGTATCTCTGTGATTGTGTGGCGTATAGCTAAGAAGTTAGGTATCAATATTGCTCACACAATCCATGATTACAGCCTGCAGTGCCACCGAGACTCACGTCGCAAGAGTGAACGAAATTGCAAAACTATTTGTGACTCATGTCGGCTCTATAGCACTCCAAAACGTTGGGCTTCTGAAGGAGTTAAAAGTGTTGCTGGCGTGAGTGATTTTATCCTTGAAAGCCATCTTACCGACGGTTTCTTTCCATCTGGGAGTTCCATGGTGATTTATAACTCTGTTGATAGCGTCTCTCACGCTGCTTCAGGTAAAGCTCCAATAGATCAGCTTTCGAATGTGAGTACGCCCAATATCCCGAAGAAAATTGGCTACCTAGGTCGTTTGGAGTACTCAAAGGGGGTATTGAATCTCATCGATAACATGAGGTCTCTTGCTAACACCGATGAGTATAGATTTATCATCGCAGGAGCAGGTGAAGCGGCCATAGAGAACCAACTCAAAGCGGACAGTTCTATCGATTATCGTGGATTTGTGGACCCTGCAGCCTTCTTTAACGAAATCGATTATCTGATTGTCCCCTCACTGTGGTATGAACCCATGGGATTGGTTGTTATCGAGGCATTCTCTCATGGTGTACCGGTTATGGTGAATGGCAGTGGAGGCCTACTAGAGTTAGTTCGAGAGGGGGAGACAGGTATTGCTACAGATATAACAGACCATAAACGTTTTGAGACTGACCTCAATACTCTCTGTTCATGGGACTACAGCCAATTAAGCATTAAGTGCCGAGAAGAGTCACTTAAATACACTGACGAGAAAATGCTCTCTGCATATGAAACACTCTACCTTGAAGCCATTAAGTAGCGGCTAGCATTAATTAAACTAACAAGTTGGCCCATTCTTTGCATATACAGTTCAGGTTGAACGGTAAATGTAGAGTATTGAGTTAATGGATAAACGTGGTGAGGTCTTTGCTGAATTCACAATGAGTCGAATCCCTAAAGAGATTCGTGACTCATTGAGCGAAGTTCAAAGATCGGCAATTCGACAAGCTTTGATCGGAATGGATCAGAGTGCCCGCCACACAATCGATATCCGCTTCACAATACCCTTAGTGTTACGAACTTACTATTTCGTGCTTTTTGCGGGCCGCGATAGAAGAAATAAAACCTTAAGCTCTGAATTGGCGCGTATACATAGATTACCCCGTTGGTTTAGGCGAGGTATCTATTTAACCGCTTCGGCGGTGATCGGTTTTGCGATTTTTAGCACGCTATTTACTGTTCTCTACCTTATAAAAAGTCGGATGGGGATCGATATATTCCCGAACTTTCATCTACACGATGTACTGCCATTTGATATCTATTTGATGCCGGGCCAAAAGGGCTGATTTGTACTTATGATTATGAAACATGCATTACTCACTCTTACGACACTCGTTGCATTGGCGGGTTGTACTTCTATGGAGGCATTGGTCGATGTGCCTGCACACAATGGCAGTGCATCTATCACTGGCTATGAGACAGAGACACACCAACGCTCTGTTCATATATTTGATCCAGTCTCACTCGATGAAAAAATAGCAACGCAAAAGCTGACAGAACGTGTATCGCAATTGGTTATCTTAATTGATAGATCCAATGCACTTCCTAATTCTTATCGAGATGTACCTTTTGATACCTATGTGCGTGAAATTGCGCGTCGCTATATAGCAAGCTTGCCAACCCATATTCAAGCCGAAGTAAGTCTCATGCAGATCAACAATCGAGGTGCGGTAGAAAGTATTCCAGCAGGTACTGCTCGCGAAACGCTGCTTGATCAACTAACGAACCCCTCAAAAATTGCTATAGCAGGTGAGAATCTAAATGCGGCAATTGAGCGAATTGGCAGCCATTTTAAAGAGACGGATAGTGGTATGGGTGTAGGAAATGGCATTCTGCTCATTAGTAATTGGGAACAGATTACCCCAGGTGTACTTGACACTATCGATCGTGCCTATCAATACAGCCAATTTGAATCCGGCAAGACCATCTCAAATGGAGTATCAAATTGGCAGACCTCCAAACAGGAAAAGGGGCTATGCTTCTATCTAGTGGGCGTCGGTAATCGAATGTCTCGTACCCTAGTTGATAAAGCCGAACGCTGTGGTTTCTCTGTAGCCGCCGACAAAATTTCTCAACCCAGAGATATGACCCACTTCGTAGAGAAAACAGTTCTCTTGGGTCCTAAAGATAGCGACGGTGATGGGATCTACGACTATCAAGATCAATGCCCAAACAGTAAAGCTAATACCCTCGTCAATTTTAAAGGATGCGAAAAATTCAGCACCCTTCAAGCAAAAGGTAATTTGTAATGCTTATCCGTAGATATCTATTACCAGCTCTTATGAGTTTGCTCGTTGTTGTAACTTCTAACTCTGTCGTTGCACAAAGCCGATATGGCGTGTTGCAGCCAGAGGACCTTCAGAAGCAGAGTGCGCTAGCCGCAGCTCCATCTGGTGCGGACAAGCCGCTTGTAGATTCTGAAGTGCAACTTCCGAAGGATGCACTAGTGAGCGTTGCTCTGGATCAACCCTCAGAGCTAGAGAAAACTGTTGCTCAGAAACTAGAGCCTGTCACTTTAGAGGAGCGTATCCAAGATCAGACAGTGCAGCCTAAGCTTGAGCAGTTCGGTTACGATATTTTCAGTGCTATCCCTTCAACATTCGCGCCGGTAATGGGTATCCCTGTACCTGAGGATTATGTAATAGGGCCTGGTGACTCGTTTAAGGTTCAGGTGTTTAGTGTCACTGATGTTGAATATAACTTGGTGGTTACCCGAGAGGGGCGCTTACTTGTTCCGGAGGTCGGCGATATCCAAGTAGCTGGCCTAACATTTAAAGAGGCTAAAACCGTTCTAGGGGAGTCTCTTAATCGAATTCGAGTGGGTGCCAAAACTGTTGTTACCTTATCTGAGCTTCACACAATTCAAGTGTTAATGGTTGGAGAGGTTGCTCAACCGGGTTCATATACAGTTAGTGGCTTATCTTCACTGCTCAACACCTTGATCGCGACGGGCGGCATTAGTCGAACGGGATCACTTCGTGATATTCAGGTGAAACGTGGGGGTGCAGTTATAGCTCGTTTTGACCTTTATGAACTACTTCTAAAAGGGGTAGAAACTGGCAATGTCTACCTACGTCAAGGTGATATCGTTTTTGTACCACCCATAGGAAAAACTGCTGGCGTAGCAGGCGAAGTGCATCGCCCTGCTATTTATGAATTGAGCAAAGAGAATACAGTTGCTCAACTAATATCATTAGCGGGGGGGCTTCTCCCCACAGCGGCTAAGTCTAAAACTCAAATTGAGCGAATAGCAGGGGATAATGGCTATACACTTGTTCAGGTCGATCTCTCTAATGGCTCTAATGCAGCAGTTGAGAATGGCGACCTAATTAGAGTACTGCCTGTTGTTGAAAAGATGGATAACGTGGTGCTGCTGAATGGACATGTGATTACTCCTGGCGGCTATCAATGGCGCCCAGAGATGCGTGTATCAGATCTAATTACATCGAAAAAAATGCTTCTTCAGGGCACTGACTTCTCGATAGCTGCAATAGAACGCGAAAATGTTGAGAGTAAACGGACTGAAATTCGCTATTTCTCTCTTGAAGAGGCCCTACAGAGTCGAAACTCTGATCAAAATGCTGTTTTAATGCCGCGAGATAGAGTTATTGTCTTCAATACGCATACTGCGCGTGCAGATCAGCTCGCATCCATCGTTAATAAGATGCGAAATGAAGCGACAGCCGCACAACCGGCACCTATTGTTGAACTATACGGCTTTGTTAAACATGGTGGTGCCTACCCGATTGAGTCGACAACACGGGTTTTAGATCTGATTGAATATGCTGGCGGTCTAAAATCTGGTACCGATAATCATTATGCCGTGTTGGCTCGAACAATCCGGCCGTCAGGCTTAGTTGATATTACAGCGCTCAGTTTTGAGAGCTTCAACCGTGGTTTAACTAGTCACAACCCTATATTAAATGCGGGCGACCGACTCTATCTCTTTGGGCCGGAGAGTGATCGTCCTGCGATCTTGAAAGATGAAGTGAAGCGTCTTAGAGAGCAGGTGGGCTTTGGCGAGCTAGCACCTATTATCGAAGTTGGTGGTGCAGTAGCGAAACCTGGAGCCTATCCGATGACTGCGGGCATGCGAATTAACGATTTGATAATAGCGGCCGGTGGAATGACTGAGAGTGCTTATGGGTTAACCGCAACACTATCTCGTCGCTCCCTGCTTAACGGTGAATTTTCTAAAATTGATCGCTTTGATATTGCGCTTACATCAAATAGTGCGTTGGTTGAGAGTGGTGATTCAATCCTACAGCCCTATGACAGCTTAGTGCTGCATCAGAAGCCTGAGTGGATTAATAAACCTAAGCGAATCACCATTGAGGGAGAGGTGTTATATCCTGGTACTTTTGAGGTGGATAAACGCGAGACTCTATGCGGCGTAGTTCAGCAAGCGGGCGGGTTTACAGAAGATGCCTATCTATTTGGCACCGTCTTTTTGCGCGAGAGTGTTCGTAAGAAAGAGCAAGAGGCGTTAGATAAAATCCTAGCTGAAATGGATGACCTACTAGCCGAGGTCCACCTCTCACCTGGATATGAGAAAGACCAGAAGATGCCAGTTAACCAAGGAACTAACGACACCTTCCAAGTAATTAAACAGTTGGCACCTAAACAGGCTCGTGGCCGCTTAGTCATTGATATGGATGCTGCTGTTGCCAATTGTAATGAAACAGCAGACTTGGTGCTTGAAGACGGGGACCGAATCATTATCCCTAAATATCAAGATGAAGTATCTGTTGTGGGGCAGGTCTATTTCCCGACTTCACACAAGTTTAGAAGCGATCGCGCTGCACTTGATTACATCAATTTAAGTGGTGGTACTAAAGAGCTAGCTCAACGAGAGCACGCTTACATCGTGCAGGCTAATGGTGAGGTGATGACAGTACGTTCTAAAGCGAGTACTTGGGGTTGGTTGATGTCTCCGGCTAATGTTGAAGTAACTCCTGGTGCGACTGTCTATGTGCCTCTAAGTGTCGATCGTATCAATGGCCGTGAGTTTACCCAGTCTTGGGTTGATATTTTCTACAAGCTTGCGCTCTCAACAGCAAGCGTTGATTACCTATTTAAGTGATACCTATTTAAGTGAAAAGCATGAACAGTGTTAGCGAAAGTCAGCAGCCGTTAAACATCGATCAACAGGTCGATCTACTTGAATATTTAGATGCGATATTAAAGTACAAATATCGTCTAATACTGGTCGCTCTAATTGTCTCTGCGTCGCTCTTCATATTCTCAAAGCTGCTCGATGAACGGTTTACAGCATCTGGGGTTGCTGCGATCAACATTAACGAGAAACCAGGTGGAGTAAGTCCTGAAAACTACATAGGCTCTGATGCCTTGGGATTGCTCGAGCACGACTTCATCCTAGATGCGGCTCCAAGTAACCAGCTAGATAGACTACTCTCAAAACTTGGCGCTTATGAGTTTAATGTCTATTTTATCAATCGTTTTGAGTTGTTACCGATGCTATTTCCAGAGAAGTGGGATAGTGCAACCTCAACTTGGATCGATGGATTTAAGGTGGATTACCGGGTCGCTGTAAAGAATCTCCAAGAGAAGCATATGGGTTATTCTCACGATGAGAAGAGTGGATTGCTTACTATCTACGCGACATCAAATTCACCTGAGCTATCAGCAGATTTGGTCAATAACTACGTGATTAGTTTCAATGACTTTATTAAAGCTCGCTCTGTTGATTCGATGAATGCACGCCGCACCTATCTTGAAAAACGTCTTACTGAGGTTAATAACCTCGAGGTACAGCGTTCGATCTATCGCCTTCTTGAAGCGCAACTTGGTGTTGAATCAATCATTCACGCAAGAGAGAACTACCCATTAGAACCCATTCTTCCGGCCTATCCGCCACTCTTTAAATCCTACCCCAGTGGTAAGAAGTGGACTGTTCTAGCGTTCGTAGGGACGCTCTTTTTAGGTATCTTTTTCATTATTGCGATGGTGATTTTTAGAAAGCTTTCGCGCGCTCTGAAGGCTTATAAACCAGAAGTTTCTGAATCATCAGTAGCCACTTTGGTCAATAAGGATAAAGAGACTGATCAGGCATTAGTTTCAAACAGCTGGGTTGATTAACCCAGCTATCTCTTCCCATCAGTTCGGCTTATGACTGAACTCGATTTTATAGATGGCACTCAGCGCGATAATGATAGCGCCGTGGGTCAAGCCCTCGATATAGACGTAGGGAACACCTAACAGTGTGTTGAATAGATCCGTACTCAATTTAGCGATTGATGCCACTAAAAATATGTTCGCGTGCCCCCGGTATTGAAGAAACAACCAGTTAGTTTTAACCGCTTTAACCAGTGCGGTTATCAGAAGAGATACATACAAAAATGCTCCAATGGCGCCATATTTGAAAGCTATTCCAATCAAACCTAGGTCAGAGCTGTAGAACTTGTACCAAAATATCTCCTGCTCAGTCACCGTAGCGGCACTCTGTTGGCCAAAGCCGAAGAATGGATAATCCATAAATGTATTGATGGCAATCATATACGCCTTGTATCGAACACCATCATCAGCAGTTTTCATAACAGCAAAATACTGTTCAACAGCCAGTATATAAGCAGGAATAATTACACAAAGTGAAAGAAACAGAAGACCTAAGCGTGGCTTTCGCGCAAACCAGAAGTGATAGAAAAACACTCCTATTATCAGCATCGCTGTAGGAGCCCTAGCTTGGACCAGATACCAGACATAGAGCGTCGCACAAAAGGAGAGAGCCCAGAAAAGTTTGGATAGGTTCTCTTTGCTGGTGACTAACTTGTAGGCCGCAATAATTGAGGTCATATAAACAGCAACCAGTGGCGGTTTTAATCGGTAACCGCGAGCTTCATCATGCGTTGTCATGCCGCTGATGGTTGGATCTGGAGAGTTGTATGCAGCCACGAGATCTATACGGAAATAGTGAAATATGTATGAAAAAACAATCAGCGCTAAAACCACCATAACGATATCGATAATTTTTTCTGCACTAAAACCTATGCGATAGAGAAAGTAGAGAGAAGGTGCAATGAAGACAATGAGAAACTCTCTAGACGCCATGATGCTTGGTAGCATCGAGACACCAACATGGGTGGAAAACTGATAGCCAGGCAGAATAAAGGTGTAACCAACCAACGCAAGGGTTAGAAATATCCAGGTGCTCCAGTTTAGATTTTTCTCTTTAACATTTAACGAGGCCACTAGTGCCGAATAAGCAAAGAGGATAAAGGTGATTAGAAGCCCTAACTCCTGTAGACGGTTGGCTAGGAAGTAGTAGGTACCTTTAAATGCTGTATAAAAGACAATACCAAGCGCAAAGGCGATGAGCGTGCGACCAGAAACTAACATTACTCTTTTAATAACTCATTAATTTCGTCCACCATAAATCCGAGAACCTTTGCCCAGGTATAACGATCGCGGATCAATTGACGTGAGTGATGTTCAATTTTGTTCCAAGACTCTTCATCTTCAAGAAGCTGATTGATTGAAGCGACCATGCCATTAGCATCATCATTAATTGTGAGATGCACCAAATGCTCTGCTGCAATACCTTCAGCGCCAACACTGGTCGTTATAACGGGAACACCACGGCACATAGTATTTAATACTTTTACCTTAATACCAGAACCGAATCGCAATGGAGCCATAAAGAGTCGAGAACGACAGAATAGGGGCTCTAGATCTTCTACAAAGCCCAAAAGATTTACCCCATCGAGATCCATTGCAGCATCCACAATTCGCTTATCTGGATTGCCACCAACAATATCGAACTCTAAGTCGGGATGTGCCGATTTTACATTTGGCCAAACAGACTCTAGAAACCAGACCAAACCATCGACGTTCGCTTCCCAACTCAGTGTTCCAACGTAAAGTAGACGTTTTTCAGTCTCCCTAAAAGTAATGCTGGGTAAACTCAGTTGGCTGTCATCACCGAGGTGGTAGGTCTCTCTAAACTTCCCAAGATCCACCCCCAATCCAGATAACTGTTCGATATCGTTAGGAGATGCAAACACTAGGTCTGCACGTTCGCATGCGCTTCGTTCATAGGCCCTTACGCGCTTAGCTTCAAGAGCTGATGCTGCCCGCATAACAAAACTACCGTCGCCATTAGCATAGCGCTCCCACATCAAAAATGTAGCATTGTGTGTATGCAGTATTACCTTGCCTTTGAAATCACTTGGAAGGTATTGAAAGGACTCGTAGTGATCTAACACGATGACGTCAAATTGATCGGCCAGCTGCTTAACACGTGCTTTAAGCTCTTCTGAACAAGAGCGAAAGACATTAAGTGGAACTGATTTGAGGTAGCTTTTAACCAGATTTAAACCGGTTCGAGGAACCTCAACTGCATCACTGTAAAAGGCATCCAGATCTATGTTGTTATGGAAGCTCTCAAGTTCTGATGTGCCGTATTTGAGTGGGGATACCAATGAGACATCGAAATAGTTCGTAAAGAACTTAAGCATATTCCAACTTTTCATCCTACCGCCGCTTGTTGGTGGATATGGAAGCTCAATGGTAATCATCAATAATTTAGACATCGGGCACTCATTACTCACTTAGATTCAATCCCTTCTTTATGCAATTAAAGTGCCAACATAATCGCTAGCACTTCTGATAGTTAAAAACGAAGCAGAAAACCAAACAAAATGAAGAGTTGGCATCCATATTGCAGTAACAAGCGTGATTTGGTTTAAAAGTTTAACTAAGGGTAGGCTCATGCAGTTTTTTTGGAGTACGCTTTTCTTAATTGGTTACCTTTTAGCTTTTGGTCCCCCAAGAGCTATATCACTGCTAGAACATGAAAAAGCGACAGATGGCGAGTTGAAGAGCGCGCCACCGGTACTTTTGGTGCTTATTGAGCTAGGGGTTCGTTTGACTGCCCTGATGGTGATTGCAGTTACTCTACAAAATCTAATGACAAATCAGCTCTATGAGATCTATCGACTTGATCTAGGGTTCTTTATCGTGGGCGCTGTTGCCATCGTTCATACTTGCAGTTACTTCTTATTCTTAGTTGTGTTGCATGATGCTATGGGTAGCTTTGCTGATCGAATCTATCGATTGCTACGCAACCTTTCATACTCATTCCTTCCTGGGTTAGCCGCGGTTTTCGTAGTACTTGTATGGGAGTGGCAGCAAAAGATTGACCCATTTACGAGTGGATACGTTGAAACTGTTTATCAGACTACAACTCTTGTGATGCTGGTTGCATCGATCGTTGAAGCGGCCTTTGTTAAGCGCAAACCACAAGGGTTAGATAAACTCTACAACGCCTAAAGAATATTTATTGTTAGAGCTTTTCGTTAAGTGCTAGATATCTAAGTACAGCCTGATGCTCCTCTGATAGGTTGTGCAGTTTTAAACCTTCAGCTGCATAGAGTGATACATGCTTATTAACAAGCTGCAATAATCCTGTAAAAGAAGCATCAAATATCGCTATACCAGAGAAGTCTAGCGCCAGAAGACGTTGCTCAGTAATGAGCTCTACCAATTGTTGGCGGAGTATATCTAGTTGATTAAACCTAGCATCACCTGTGACGAACAGGGTACCTGTAGTTTGATCAAAACTGGTGTCTAGACCGCGAGTGGGGCGCTTATTTTGTTCAGCGATGAGATTCTTATATGGACGCAGGTTATTGAAGTAGTATTTCAGAAACGCCATTCCATCATGCCAGTAGCGCTTGAAGAGGCTGTTCTCTTCCCATATGCGCCAAACCCACTCTAATCCAGACTTCTGTATCCATATCGGCGCGCGACTGACAGTTCCTGCAACGAAATTGATGACGGCACCTAGGTGTGAAATGACCGGTACGTCTAGTTGTTTACGGTTTAGTTCGATCCATTGCTGGCCTCGTTTTGCTCCTAACGCAACAATTAAAAGATCCGCATCTGTCTGATTGATCTGTTTGATTATCTCAGGATCACTCATCTCATCCATCGAGCCAAAGCCGGGGCTGTAAAAACCAACGACTTCCATGCTGCTGTTGTCTACCGCGATCTTTTTAAACGCTTCAGCTGCTGTTCCATCAGGGCCTCCGAAAAAGACCAGTCGGATGGGGCGATGTGGGTTTCTATACTCTTGCCTAACCCTTTCAAACACTGAAGAGCCAGCGACGCGTTCCGGCAAAGGAATACCTAGAGTTTTTGCAATCCAGATAAGCGGCATACCATCCGCGACCACCCAATCTGAGTTAATGACTGAATCCCTAAATTGCGAATCATTTTGTGCAGTGATTGCAAAATTTAGGTTCGGTGTTGTGAAGAAGCAACGCTCTTCTTTTAGCATCGCATCGATCAGGTGATCTGTCGTCTCTTGCTCTGTTGTGCAGTCAAAGGGCAGTCCCATGACTGTCCATACATTGCGCTTTAGATCACGTGCAATCGCGTCTTCTCGTGTCATGATTTGGCTCTATTAGAATAGTGATAGAGTGACTCGTCGATTCAGTTGACGGCCCTGTTCGGTTCGGTTGTTCGCAACGGGTTGGGATTCGCCCATGGAGGCTGTGGCCAGTTTTTCAGCTGGATAGCCAATATCAACCAGTGTTAGTAGGACGGACTCGGATCGATTAAGCCCCAACTGATCGTTGTATTGGTCACTGCGATTCCAATCGGTATGTCCATTCAAAATGATTGACGGACGCTGCTCACCCAGTGTCTCAACAAACTCTTTAAGTTTGACCCTTTCGGTTGGCGTCACTTCATAACTGTCGTTGGCGAAGTAGATGATCGGTAGCACAATGTTGACGACTGGTTGAGGCTTTAAGGGAGTGGCGATATTCGGCAACGAGTGCGAAAAATAGATCGTCTCGTTTTCGTTTTGTATCGGCTGTTGGCTGCAACCAGACAGGAGTAAGCTGACCAATGAACCCAGCTTGATGCCGTCATATTTTTTCATGATCACTCCTATCCGTTCACAACCGATTTCAACGGAGTCAGTAAACCTAGCCTCTTAAAGACTAAAAAGGGTGCCGCTAAACATTTAAGTTTCTGGTCCCGTTTTATTAATCCTGGCATTAACAGGCTGGCTCTGCCGTTAAAGGGCGCACTGAGAACAAACTGCTCAATATCGATCGCATTGCGGTGAATATCAGCCAAAGATTCGTGCGTTAAATGGGTATCACTGTAGTAGACCTTCTCTAGCTCAAGATGCAGATTAGAAATGGCATCTAACCAGTGCTCATAACTCATCATGCAGTTGGGCGTAAGGAGCGAACGACGGACATTTTCTGGAAGTTTGTCCAGAATGTTTATCTGTCCATTATTGAACCGTTCAATCAACTCAATGGCCGCCTTATAGAAGATAATTGAGGTGATGCGCGACTCAATAAGTGCATTGGGTAGCTTTGATCCTTTTGACTCCGCCAATGTTAGCACGGCGGAGTCTAGGTGTTCTCGAAGGGCTTCGTACATTGGTTAAGCCGCTTTGCTGACTCGCTCAATGGCAGCATTCGGATCTTGATAGATCTCGAATAGCTCTTGAAGGCGTGTCAGTTCTAACAGAGATTGCACGGCTGGTTGAGGCGACAAGATCACCGCTGAACCACCCAATTTTTGAATGTTTTTGTAGACAGCGACTAGCACGGCTAAACCACTTGAATCGGTAAAGCTCATGCCTGCCAAATCGATGACAAGGTTGGTTTTTCCCTGTTCGATCATCTCGGTAAGCTGCTGTTTAACGCTGTTCGCATTAGCCATAGTAAGTTTCTCTGGCATGTGAACGACGTTAGCTGAATCGTAAGAACTGACTGTAAAACTCATCGGTAACTCCTAAGTTAATTATGTACCTATATATCCTTAGCAATAGGTGTGCCAACTTAGGGGTTTGTTCCGATTATCGAGGCAGATTTAGTCTATTTTTAATAAAACTTTTCACATCTGAGGGGAGGGCGTCAATTCTAATATCGGCTTGATCGCGATATGGGGCAATGTGACGTTCGAATCCAGGTCGCACTTGGTCGTTGTATTGACGACGAATGTCGTCAGGTTCACGACCTCGTTCAATTTGATCTCGTTCAAAACGGCGTTGGAAACAGATCTCTTGAGGGACATCTAAGTAGATTTTGACATCAAAGGCTGAGACTAAATTCGGTTGTGACAGTAGAAAAAGCCCCTCCACAATAATTACATCCAGGGGTTCGATGATCAAAGTCTCTTGCTGGCGTCTGTGAACAACAAAGTCATAGGTTGGAATTTCTGTTGCCAATCCCTGTTTAAGTTCATTTAATTTCTCGGCCAGTAGATCAAGTTCTAGCGCTTGAGGCTCATCGTAATTACTTAGCGGGTGGCCAATAGGGTTGTAAAAATTGTCCTGGCTAAACAGCGTGGCCGTTAATCCCTGTGATTGAATGCCCTGCAACAGGGCGTTAGCTACGGTGGTTTTCCCAGATCCAGAAGCACCGGCAACGGCAATCAAAAGAGGTTTCACGTCAATTCCATCGGTTCAAAATGTGCTCAGATTATAGAGAGATCAGTTCTGGAAATGAATAAGCCGCAATAGATGCGGCTTATTTTGAGTGACGTTATTAGCTGTTTTTAAAACGCAGTCGCCATAGGTTTGCATCATTGGCACGCTTACAGCTGATTTGATCGATCCAACTCATCATGATGTGTTGGCCACGCCCTGACTCTGATTCACCTGAATAGGGCTTAGGTGGGCATAGATGAGGAAGCTCAACGGAATATTCTTGAATATTGAACTCAATCCAGCTTTTAGAGGTAGTTGTGATGATCTCTATTGGAAGCTCCACATAATCTTCAGGCCAAACAGTATGTTCAACAAAATTGTTCAGTAGTTCAGCTAGCGCGGTTCTGATCTTAGAGAGGATTAGATCATCGGTATTAAGCAGTTTTAAGTGAAGATAGATATGATCCAGTGTCTTTTCTACGTCGCTCTCTGTAGGGCGTAAACTGGTCAGAAATGGCTGGACGTTCAACTCTGTCTCTTGGTTGTTTTCCGAGGAGCGTTTAATCAACATGACCGATACATCATCTTCTGGGGTCTCTTGGTTACCCCAATCATAGGCAAATTGCTTAATGATATCTAACTGAGTTGCGGCATCTTTACTGCGTTCACGTTTCAGTATGTTTTCGATCGCATTACGGCCTATGGCTGAGTTTGTTTCATCAACAATATCAAACAGTCCATCACTACTTAACAGCAATGAAGAACCTGGTAAAAAGGGAAGGGATCGTGTTTCAAAGTCGGCAAACTCAAACATTCCAACTGGAAAGCTGCCGCGGCTTATCTGCATCATATCACCCTGTTCGCTTAACACGCAGGGGTGAGGGTGTCCTGCTTGGCAGTACCTTAGGGTATTGGCTTGTTCATCTATCATGCCAAGGAACATAGTGAAGTAGAGGCCTGAAAAACGCTCACTCGGGAAGCGCTCATTCAATCGACGAACAATTTGATGCAGCGGTGGCAAGACGCTCTGATTGATGTAGTACCCCAGCATCTGCTGAATGGCATTTTGTAGGGTAAAGGAGAGCATTGCCGATGCAACACCGTGACCCATTACGTCGATCTGATAAACGAGCACTTGATTGTTATTGGTGGTAACAAATCCCATCGAATCACCACCAATGCCACGTGCTGTTTTAAAGTGTGTAGCGAGTTCTAGGGTGGGTGATAACCACTGATTGTTTGGCACATACTCCTCTTGAAGATGCGTCGCAAATTGCAACTCTTCCTCATTTTGCTTCTGTGCAGCTTCCAGTGCAGTCACGGTTTCGTTAAGTTGCTCGTTCTGGTCGGTGACACTCTTACGCATGCTTACCAACCGCGCACCTGCAGCCAGCCGTACACGAAGTTCCTCTTTAACAGCGGGTTTACGCAAAAAATCATCCGCGCCTGCATCCATACAGGTGACCAGCTCATTTTGATCATTTTCAGCGGTCAGCATAACGACGTAGGGTGATCCGTATCGATCGTCACTTCTCAGAGTGCGACAGAGTGTTTTGCCATCCATCTCTGGCATCACTTGATCTGAGAGGATCAATTGAAACTGGTCTCTCTCTAACAGTGCGAGTGCCTCTTTACCATCACAGGCTTCAACGACTTCATAGCCTAGGTCTTTTAACATCGCGCCAAGGCGAGCTCGTTCGGTAGGGCTGTCATCAACCATTAGGATTCTATTGATATCAAAATGGTCTTGTTCGCTAATCTTCGCTGATACTGCAATATTCATCTTAAAACTCGGTTTATTTAGTTCGTATTGCAAGAGGGTAAGCACAAACCGTGCCAACAGCTCTGAATCAAATATCTAGACTTTTTGCATTTTGCGAATCACTATGAATAGATCTTTTTATAAGCAGTAAGAAGAGTTGGCATGGACCTTGCTTTCTCCTGTTGTACCTTCACTGTTTAGAAGGGTTATTTTAAGGAGATAGTTAAATGGGACAAATCATCGATTCAATGGATCAGGCGGTTGCTTCAAAGGTTTCTGAAGTACTGGATCTTGCAGTACTGGAGCGTCTTTTAGAGGACACGTCGATCGATTTTTTGCCAAGCCTTATCGAAGTGTTTGAATCAGAATCTTCACAGCGTTTAGAAAACATCAGTAAAGCGATGTCTGAAAATGATTTAGCGACTTTAGGTATCGAAGCACATTCACTGAAAGGTACCTCAGCAACCTTTGGTGCTGAAACGCTTCGTTCTACCGCTGAGCGCATAGAAAAAGCAGCCAAATCTGGCGATTAAGCGACGGTTGATCAGTTTGTGCCTTCTGTATCCTCGCAGCTGGAATCTGTCCTTGCAGAGTTGAACCGTTTTTCATCAGCGCTATCGGCATAATAAAGTTAATTGAGGAAATTTCTGATGTCTCAGAATCAAGTATTAATTGTTGAAGACAGTGCCAGTCTGCGACGTATCTATGCACAGTACGTTGAGAAGGAGGGGGTATTAGTTGATGCCGCCGCAACACTGGCTGAAGCTCACACCGCACTTGATTCCAAGGTCTATCAGGTCGTTCTTCTGGATCTGCGCCTGCCTGATGGTGATGGCTTTGAGCTTCTTAAACGAATTATTGAGCATCAGATTAAGTCGTTGGTGATTATTATGACTGCGCACGGGTCGATCGATGTGGCCGTCGATGCCATTCGTTTAGGCGCTTATGATTTTCTAGAAAAACCTTTTGATGCGCGTCGACTAAAGGTAGCGATCAGCTCAGCATTTGCACAGGTGGCAAAACTCAACTTTGCTCCTGTCGATTTGGCAGAGAAGAGGGAGCGTGAAACCTTCCATAGCTTTATTGGTGCCAGTCCTGCGATGCAAGATATGTATCATCTTATCGAGCGTGCGGGCCCCAGTAAGGCATCTGTCTTTGTGACAGGTGAGAGTGGCTCAGGTAAAGAGCTCACTGCAGAAGCCCTGCATAAACAGAGCGCTCGCTCTGAAGGCCCTTTCGTTGCGATAAACTGTGCTGCAATACCTAAAGATCTTATGGAGAGTGAGATCTTTGGTCATGTAAAGGGTGCATTTACCGGTGCCAGTGCCAATCGTGAAGGTGCAGCCAGTAAGGCTAATGGTGGCACACTCTTTTTAGATGAAATTGGTGAAATGAGTCTTGATTTGCAAACCAAATTGCTACGATTCATTCAGACCGGCATTATCCAGAAAGTGGGCAGTAATTCAGATGAGGTGGTCGATGTCCGATTCATCTGCGCAACGAACCGAGACCCTCTGGTTGAGGTGCAAGCGGGTCGTTTTAGAGAGGATCTCTACTATCGCCTGCATGTAATTCCTGTTCACCTGCCGCCGTTACGGGATCGCGGTGATGATATTTTAATGATTGCCGAATTCTTCCTTAACCGTTACGCGCGTGAAGAGACCAAGTATTTCGAGGGCTTTGAAGATGAAGCTAAGCGTAGACTCCTGGAGTACCACTGGCCGGGCAATGTCCGCGAGCTTCAGAATGTGATTCGTAATGTCGTTGTATTAAACGAGGGGGGTATGGTCGGTGTAGCCGATTTCCCGGCCCCGTTAAATTCGCTGCAGGAGATTGTGGCACCCCAACCCGTCAAAACAGAACAGCCAGAAGAGGTTCAAACGAGTAAATCCGCTAAGAAGTCTAAACCCTATTCGAAAGTGATGGCTCAGAGTTTAGACGAGATTGAACCTCTGGATGTATTAGAGCGAAAAATCATCGAAAATGCCGTCAAACTCTGTAAAGGCAATGTCCCTAAAGCGGCCGCGTTACTTGAGGTTAGCCCCTCTACACTCTACCGCAAAATAAAGGGTTGGAGTTAAGCGCTGCGATCGCGACTCTGTTCATTAGGGTTAGGTATGCTGACCATGCCTAACTCTACCCGATCCCTTCCTTTTGCTTTGGCTCGATAGAGCGCATCATCCGCCCGTTTAAATAGCTCATCTGCTTCGACACCGGCAATAAAACTACTGATACCGATACTAGCCGTTACCTTACTCACGGGTGTGAATGGGTGATCTCTTAGTGTGTTTCTAAGTTTTTCTGCAAGAATCAACGCTTCAGATTGGTTGGTGTTGGGAAGTATCAGCATAAACTCTTCACCGCCCCAGCGACCCAATATATCCACATCACGAATATTATTCTGAAGTAGTTTGGCGACAGCATAGAGAACGTCATCGCCTACAAGATGCCCGTGGGTATCATTGATCTGTTTGAAGTGATCAATATCTAACAGCAACAACGAAAATTGAGTGCCGTATCGGTTTGCACGTCGAAGCTCTGCTTCAAATAGCTCATCTAGCCTCGAACGATTGTAGAGACCGGTTAACTGGTCCGTCATCCATAGCTCTTCCAGTTTTTTCTGAGTCGAAATGTCTTCGCGAATCTCGGTGAATCCAATCAGATTAGCGTTTCGGTCGTATTGAGGCTCGATCTGAAGCTTGACCCAATAGAGTCCACCGTAGGCATTTTTCTCTTGGGTCTCAACACTCACGCCCCCTTTCTGACTTGCCTCTTGATATCGTTGTTGCAAAAGGCGTGCGCTGTTTTCGTCTGGAATTAAACGAGCTAATGTGCCTGATTTAAGTTGCTCTTTTGTATATCCCGTGTGATCGCAAAAGGCGCTAGATGCCTTAGTCACCTTGCCGTTTGGATCGGTATTCACCATTAAGATATGTTTGTCGATGATGGCAAGATGTCGCTGTGTCTTGTGACGCTCACGCTTAAGCTGTCTAAACTGCTTATGTCCACGTGAACGAAGTAGCTGCAGGGTTCGAGTCATTGTGGCCAGCACAATGATGATAAGTGTAACAGAGACTAAAAAGATGACGGGGTGGAGTCTTATCTCAGCCATTAGAGAGCTCTCATTAGCCCAAAGAGGTTGGCTAATGAGTAACAAAGATAGGCAGGAAACTAGGTAACTAAAACCCATACAAAATCCTTCCAAACATATGAAAGCTTAAGCCTAGCAGAGGATTTTGTTTTTGCAGGTTTATTTTTAGACGTTTTATTTAAGTAAAAAAGAACGCCCAATAAAAATAATAGTTATTTTGAAATCAGTTACTTATCGATAACTTCTGATAGTGGTTGTGCAAAGGTTTGCACCATATCCCAAGGGAAACGAATCCAAGTATCTTGGCTGACCTCAGTAATAAAGGTATCAACCAGTGGTTTGCCTGCCGGTTTTGCATAGAGAGTTGCAAAGTGCGCTTTAGGAAGCATTTCGCGAACGTATTTTGCGGTGCGGCCGGTATCAACCAGGTCATCGACCAAAATCATCCCCTCGCCATCACCTTCAATGCCTTTAAGTACTTCTATCTGCCCTTGGACAGAGGCTTCTCCACTGTTAGAGTTTGAATAGCTAAGAACACATATCGTATCGATCATACGAATATCCATCTCTCGAGCAAGGATCGCTGCTGGAACTAAGCCGCCTCGCGTTATGGCAATAATTCCTTTCCATGGGCCTTGCTCTAAAAGGCGCCAGCTCAGCGCTCGTGCGTTTCGGTGCAGTTCGTCCCAGCTCACGGGAAAGTCTTTGCTGTAAGGGGTCATTATCTTCTCCTAGGAAATCGTACGAGCCGCAAGCGTATTAGCAGCCTCTTTATGTTCATGCATGATCTGTTCAATATCTTGACCGACTAACTCACCAGCCTTAACGCGCCACTCGCCATTCACCATTACGGCTTCTGCGCGATGTGCCCCACACAACAGCAGGGCGGCTAATGGATCGTGAGCACCGCTAAAGCGCGGCTCATCAAGCTTAAAGAGAGCTAGGTCGGCTGCTTTGCCCACCGCGAGCTCACCTATATCGTTACGGCCTAATACCTGCGCTGAGCCTTTGGTACCCCAACGATAGGCGTCAAAATGGGTGACCGCAGAGGATCCGTAACGCAGGCGCTGGATGTACATGGCTTGGCGAACTTCTTGAATCATATTCGAGCAATCGTTCGACGCAGAACCATCGACGCCCAAACCTACCGGTGAACCGGCCGCTTCAAGCTCCTTCACTTTAGCAATGCCCGATGCCAGCATCATATTCGAGCTTGGGCAGTGACAGACTCCGACGCCAGCTTTACCCAATCGGGCAATCTCTTCGTCATTAAAATGTATGCCGTGCGCCAACCAAGTGTTACTGGATAGCCAACCAACAGACTCTAGGTAATCTACCGTTCGCATTCCTAAAGAGCGTTCACAGAAGTTCTCCTCGTCGATGGTCTCTGCTAGGTGCGTATGGAGTCGTACATTGAGTTGTTTGGCCAGACTGGCCGTGTCACGCATCAACTCGGTCGTCACAGAGAAGGGAGAACAGGGTGCTAAGGCGATTTGTGACATCGAATAGGGTTCGCTGTCGTGATAGCGAGAGACTAGGCGTTCAGAATCCTGCAAGATCTCATCTTCTGTTTGAACCACGGTATTAGGCGGTAATCCACCTTGATCTTGGCCCAAACTCATAGAGCCTCGGGTCATCGCCATACGCACACCCATCTCACGGCCGATTTCAACTTGATGATCAATGGCATCAGTAAGATTGGCTGGGAACAGATAGTGGTGATCAGAAGCGGTTGTGCAGCCGGACAACAGTAACTCGGCCAGTGCCAGTTTTGTGGCGGCACGATGAACCTCAGGATCTAAATTGGCCCAGACAGGGTAGAGCGTCTGAAGCCAAGGAAAAAGCTCTTTATTGAGCGCTGCGGGCAGTGCGCGAGTCAGTGTCTGATAGAAATGGTGGTGGGTGTTAATCAGACCGGGAATCAGAACCTGATCACTGACATCAATCGTTTGATCAATATTAACGGGTGTTTCACCCTTGGCAACCAGCTCTACGATCGTCTTGCCACTGACAACAATACCGCCAGAAGCATCCTCATCGTTTCCCGTGTAGATGGCTAATGGATTGGATAACCAGATGCGAAGATTGTCTGTCATACTTTGGCGGATCTCAAAGCTTGTTAATAATTGAAAAATAGTCGTCTATTGAACCCAATATTTGACTCAAAAATCAAATAAAAATTAACTTCAAGGTCAGTTTATTTGTTTGACCACTTGGTTAGGTTTTAGCACAATAAGTCTATTATATATGACCCTTCAGGCAGCATTCATATGATCAGTTACTGGAAAAATGGTTCCATTGAGCAGGATAGTCCGCTTTCCAATACCGAGACTCTATTGGAATTCCTGCGTGAATCTAAACGTCTCACAGGGACCAAGGAGGGGTGTGCCTCTGGTGACTGCGGTGCCTGTACGGTTGTGCTTGTCTCTCTAGATGATAATGAAAGTCTTAAGTATGAAGCGGTCAATAGCTGTTTGATGCCGGTTGCGGAATTGGCTGGTAAAGCGCTGATTACGATTGAAGATCTAGCGCAAGGCGATGATCTACACCCTCTGCAACAGGCGTTTATAGATCAGCACGCATCGCAGTGTGGATTTTGCACCCCAGGGTTCATTCTTTCTGCACTTGCATTGAAAAAGCACGAATCCAATCCTGATGTGGAGGCGATCGATGAAGCCCTAGGCGGCAATCTTTGTCGATGCACCGGCTATTCACCCATTGTTAAAGCGGTTCAATTGGCCGATTGCAGCCATGATCGATTTGCTCAATGTGAAGTTGAGTTAATCCATTCCCTAAAGCAGTTACAACACTCAACGGCATCCGTTGCCGGTTTCCATCAACCTCGAACATTAGAGGCGCTTTGTGAATTAAAATCGGAACATCCAGAGGCCATTTTGTTATCCGGTGGTACTGATTGGATGCTGCGGGCGACTCAGGGGCTTGAACAGGTCGAGACGCTTATTAGTACTGACAGAGTTGCCGCCTTACATCAATTAACTATTGTGGGTGGCCACTGGTCAGTCGGTGCAGCGGTCACTTTGAGTCGAATTAAAGATCATGCAAAAGCGTCTGATTTTAATGCTCTTGATCAGCTGCTCAGTCGATTTGCATCACAACAGATCCGTAATCGCGCGACCTTGGGTGGTTCTATCGGAAATGCCTCTCCAATTGGCGATTTAGCTCCGTTGATGCTCGCTTTAGATGCAGAGTTGGTTTTGAGCTCTGTTCAACAAGAGCGAAGGGTTGCGCTAAAACATTTCTTCTTAGGCTATAAGCAGACCGCGTTGAGTTCGGATGAGGTGATCAGTCAGATTAACTTCAACCTTGCTGATCAGGCCCAAGTGCATTTTGAGAAGGTATCCAAGCGCCTGGATGATGATATCTCTGCCGTCGCTGTAGCGACTCATTACAGGATGCATGAGGGACGGTTAACCTCATTGCGCATAGGGTTAGGGGGTATGGCAGCCACTCCGGTTTTGGCACTGGGTGTTATGGCCGCTTTTGAAGGTACAGCCCCCTCATCCATTACCCTGGATCAGGTCACTGATGCGTTAGGCGAGTTAACGCCTCTATCAGACCTCAGGGCCAGCGCTGATTATCGCCTCAAAGCCTGTGCCCGTGTCATTCACTTCCATCTAATCAGTGCGAAGGAGTCAGTATGAAACCTGTAGGCGTTTCAGTCACTCACGACAGTGCGTTGTTGCATGTGACGGGTAGAGCACGATATGTGGATGATACTCCCTTACCTGAAGGCACCCTGTTTGCTGCCATCGGGCAAGCATCCATCTCCCGAGGCCGTCTGTTATCTTTGGATCTGAGTGCAGTGCAAGAGGCTCCAGGTGTTATTGCCGTGCTGACGTCCAAGGATATTCCTGGAATCAAAGATATCGGTCCTGTCTTTCCGGGTGACCCACTTTTAGTGGATGGCGACGTGCTTTTTCACGGTCAACCGATCTTTCTTGTGGTGGCTACGGATGAGAAGCAAGCTCGCTCTGCGGCATTATTGGCTGAGGTTCAATACGAAGAGTCTAAGCCAATCCTCTCTATTGAAGAGGCCAAGTCCCAGGCGTATCGAGTACGTCCTCCTCATGTGATGCAGAGAGGCGATCTGTCCACAATGGACAGATCTGAAAATCAGATCTCTGGTGAATTGCGAATTGGCGGTCAAGAACATCTCTATCTTGAAGGGCAGGCCTCTTTGGCAGTGCCAACAGAGGAGGGAGGTATTCATCTTCTCTGCTCTACTCAGCACCCAACTGAGGTGCAAACCCTAGTCTCTGAAGTGTTGGGCCTTCCATTTCATGAGGTGGTTGTTGAAGTACGACGCATGGGAGGCGCTTTTGGCGGTAAAGAGACACAGGCAGCGCCTTGGGCTTGTTTAGCCTCACTGGCGGCGCACAAGCTAGGCAGACCGGTAAAACTTCGTCTACCTAGATCAACTGATATGACGGTGACGGGGAAACGACACCCCTTTATTAACCAATATCAAGTGGGATTCCGTAGTGATGGTCAAATCGAAGCGGTACAGATTGACATTAATGGCGACTGTGGCTGCTCTCCAGATTTGAGTGATGCCATTGTAGATCGTGCGATGTTCCACAGTGACAACGCCTACTATTACCCGGCTGCAAAAATCACTGGTGAGCGTTGGCGAACCGATAAGGTTTCTAACACGGCGTTTCGTGGCTTTGGCGGGCCTCAGGGGGTCATCACGGCTGAAGCGATGTTGGATGATATTGCACGCACCTGTAAACAGGATCCTTTAGATACACGGCTTAAGAACCTCTATTCAGGTCAGCAGACACACTATGGTCAAACCGTCGACGGAACAACGCTGCGGGAGATCATGACCCGCCTTAGAGAGAGTGCTGACTATGACCGTCGTCGTCAGAAAATAGCTAAACATAACTTAGCTTCATCTCGTTATCTTAAAGGGCTGGCGTTAACCCCGGTGAAGTTTGGTATCTCCTTTACTGTTAAGCATCTCAATCAAGCGGGCGTGCTTGTTCACATCTATACAGACGGTTCCGTTCTGGTCAGTCAGGCGGGTACTGAGATGGGGCAGGGACTTTACACTAAAGTGGCTCAAGTGGTTGCCTCAGTATTGGGCATTGAGATCGATCGAGTGAAGATGAGCAGCACTCGAACTGACAAGGTTCCCAACACGTCACCGACAGCAGCTTCAAGCGGCAGCGACATGAATGGTATGGCAGCCCATGACGCAGCGACCACCCTGAAGAGTCGAATTGCAGATTTCATTGCCAATCGCGAATCGATTAGTGCCGAAGAGATTGAATTCAAACAGGGGCTATTGAGCTGGGGTGCCAGTTCAATCACTTTTGCCGAGGCTGTAAAAGCAGCCTATATGGATCGTGTTCAGCTCTCTGCCACAGGCTTCTACAAAACGCCAAATATCTGGTATGACAGAGCTTCTGCACAAGGCAACCCATTTCTTTACTACGCTAACGGTGCCGCCTGCTCGGAGGTCATTATCGATCGACTAACGGGCGCCACTCATATCGAACGAGTCGATATCTTGCACGATACGGGTAGCTCATTGAATCCAGCCTTGGACAAGGGACAGATAGAGGGTGGGTTTATTCAGGGAGTGGGGTGGTTAACCAGTGAGGAGCTTAAGTGGGATGACAAAGGGCGTCTACTGACAAACTCCCCAGCAACTTACAAGATCCCAGCGATTAGTGATCGACCCACTAGGCTAATTATCGAATTACTGGATAAACCGAACAGTGCGGCAACCATAGCAAGATCTAAAGCAGTCGGTGAGCCACCCTTTATGCTTGGCATCTCTGTCTGGTGTGCAATTCGCGATGCAATTTCGAGTGTTTCCGGCTATGGTATATCGCCTACCTTAGATGCACCGGCAACCCCTGAGGCCATTTTAAACGCCATTACTACCCTTGAGGACTCTCTGTGATTCAACGTTGGAGCTACAAACTTGCTGAGCTGTTAAAGCGGGGGCAACCGGTTGTTTTAATCACACAGGTCGGTGAGAGAGGCTCCAGTCCACGTTCGTCAGGTGCCAAGATGTTGGTCACCAGTAACGCCACGGTGGATTCACTCGGTGGGGGTAATCTTGAGCATCAGGCGATTGAATTCGCACGACAGCTACTGACAGAGCAGAAAGATGGTCTGCACGAACTTGAGTACACTCTGGCCGGTAATCTTGGGCAGTGCTGCGGTGGAGAGGTTAGGGTGCTGTTTGAGGTTTTTAATACCTCTCTACAGCCTCTTTACCTATTTGGTGCCGGCCACATAGCTCAAGCGTTAGTGCCTCTGCTCGCGCAACTGCATTTTGCCGTTAACTGGGTGGATGACCGAGATGAGCTCTTTGTTCAGCCTATTCCAGATGGTGTGACCCGCATTGAACGTGATCCCATTGATGTGGCGCGAGATATTCCGAATGATGCATGGATGTTGATTATGACCCATGATCATCAACTGGATCTGGATCTTCTACTGGCAGCTATCGATGGAGGTCTGCCGACCTATACTGGCATGATAGGCTCAGAAACTAAGGCATTGAAATTCAGACAGCGTCTTGCTCAGCGGGGTATCTCTCAGGAAATCATTGACTCCATTCACTCGCCTATAGGCTTGCAGAATTTGCATACTAAATTGCCGGTAGAGATTGCGATTTCGGTTGCGGCTGATGTCATGACTCGGCTGCAGCAACAGCGGGGTGAATTATGAGTCAATCCTGGGCGTTACGTTGTCAGATCCTGAGTTGTACTTCTCAACCTAAAGATGATGAAGGGTGGTTCTATCACTCAGATGGGCTTATCTGGATAGTCGATGGATTGATTAAACGGGTAGGCAGTTACACTGATTTAAGAGAGCATATCCCCTCTGATCTTCAAATCGAGCATCGTCCTGGGCATCTACTGATTCCTGGATTTATCGATACCCATGTTCACTACCCACAACTTGAAATGATCGGTGCCTACGGGACTCAACTGTTGGATTGGTTGAATCGATACACCTTCCCTGTGGAATTAAAGTATCGCGATATTGATTACGCGACAGAGCAGGCTGGACGGTTTCTCGACCAGTTATTGGCGAACGGCACGACAACCGCCCTGGTGTTTGCGACCTCTTCGGTTAACTCAGTGGATGCCTTTTTTGCAGAATCCCTACGTCGTAATCTACGTATGGTCAGCGGCAAGGTTTTAATGGATCGGCATGCACCAGATGATCTGTGTGATACCCCTCAATCGGCCTATGACGACTCCTGTTCGTTAATTGACAAATGGCGTGGTAGTGGACGGTTGGGTTACGCGGTAACACCTCGCTTTGCACCCACATCGACCGACGCGCAATTAGAGGTCGCTGGTGCTCTAATGAAAGAGAATAGTGATGTCTACCTACACACCCATCTCTCTGAGAATGTCGATGAGATCGCATGGGTAGGGGAGTTATTTCCTGATCGCCAGGGCTATTTAGATACCTATGATCACTTTGGACTCGTGACCGATCGTTCGGTGTTTGCTCACGGCATTCACCTCAATGACGCTGAGATGCAACGTCTTCATGACTGTGGCTCCGCTATTTGTCACTGCCCATCCTCCAATCTTTTCTTAGGATCGGGGTTATTTCCTTTGAAGCGTCTGCAACAGGCTGGCGTTAATGTGACTATGGGTACTGATGTTGGGGGTGGTACGTCGCTCTCTATGCTGAGCACCCAAGGTGACGCCTATAAAATTCAGCAGATGGCGGGACATCTTCTTAAACCTTTAGAAGCCTTCTATATGGCCACTCTGGCCGGTGCTAAGGCATTGGGGCTGGATGATCGAATTGGCGCTTTAGCAGAAGGGTTTGAGGCCGATATGGTGTTGCTCGACTTGGCCTCTACACCGGTGATCGAAGAGCGGATGAAACGGGCTGATCAGATTGAAGATGTCTTATTTGCACTCTCTATTCTGGGGGATGATCGATCAATCGCACAGACCTATGTGATGGGCGAGCCCGCCCTTTAGGTTATATCTTTACTTTTACTATCAACCGCTTGCCGCGACCTTCTCCAGCGATTTTTAAATCCAGATCGCCATTTAACTGATCAACCATAGCACCGACTATGGCCAAGCCTAAGCCGCTGCCTGGTTGAGATCTCTGATTACCGCGAACAAACCTCTGCTTCAATCCGTTTAGATCTTCTGGCGCTAAATCGGGTGCCAAATTCTCAACACTAAAGGCACCGTTCGACTCTAATCGGATGATGACAGGGCTCTCATTGGGCGCATACTTCAAGCCGTTTTCGACTAGGTTACTGAGTATGACGGCTAAGGCGTCAGGATCGATATCTAACAGTGGCGGTGATTCGCTGATGATTTCGACTCGATCATTACGAGGGTCTAGCTCACGGGCAATCATCTTAACGATGAGCTCAAGATTGGTTGGCTCACCCTTGTATAGGGTTACCGATTCAGCGCGCGCTAATTGAAGCAGCTTATCAATCAGACGAGTTAGGCGTGCTAAGCTGGATTGAACAATCTTGAGTCGCTCAGCTTGATCCGTCGAACCAAGCTCATCAGAGAGTCTCTGCAGTTGAACGGACGCTACAGCCAGTGGGGTTCTTAACTCATGTGCACTGTTGGCCGCAAACTCACGCTCCGCTACCAGAGCGGTTCTAAGTCGATCAAGTAGGGCATTAGTGGCCCTTTGAACCTCTAAAAAGTCCTGTGGTAGCTCAGCTTGTGCGATTGGCTCTAAATTACTGCCGCTACGTGTCGCCATATTCTCAGCAAACTGTTGAACGGGCACTAAACGTCGTCTCACTGCGATGTAGACCAGCAAAACGCTCAATGGTAGCGCAATGGTAAAGACCAGTAAAAAGAGCAGGGCGGTATCAAATAGGACGCCGTAGCGGTGATCGACGGTCTCCGCGACCTGAAGATGGTAGCGACCATCTAGCGATGAAGCTGTATAAATGCTGAAATTTTTGCCATGGGTAAAGCCTGTCTGCAAACTATCAAGCATTGGCGTCATGGGCGCATTATTCGAACGCACCAGTATTCGCCCCTTAAAGTCACGCAGTTGATACATCAGGTATTCGGGTTGATCGCCCAAAATTCTTGGACCAACGCTTAGATTGAGCGTGCCCAGTAAGCTTAGCTCAGGTCTTAGATCAAGCAGGCCGAATTGGTTAAGTCGGTAGTCGGATATAGCGAGAGGCAAAACACGTTGTGCGGTCTCTTTTAGGCTTTGATCGTAGGTTGAATTGAGCTCCTTAACGAGTACCCATAGCGCGACCACCGTTGCCAATAACCAAACCAGCACCAAGCTCAGTGCAATTTGTACGCCGAGCTGAGCGGCTAAGGTTTTGGGTTTTAGAAACACGCTAGGCCTCTAAACGGTAGCCAAGGCCACGTGCCGTTTTAATCAGCTCTTTACCCAGTTTCTTGCGTAAACGACTGATGTAGACCTCGACGGTATTACTCTCTACCTCATGTCCAAAGGCGTAGAGACGATCTTCGATCTGCTCTTTGCTGACAATGTGTCCGGGTCGTTTAATCAGTGTTTCTAAGATACTCCACTCACGAGCCGTCAGCTCGACATCTTGCTCGTCGACCTGCAGTGAGTGTTTTTGAAGGTCGGCTGTGATTCGACCAAAGGTGACCGCATTGGTCGCTAATCCGGCTCCTCGGCGTGTTACCGCCTGAATTCTGGCATTGACCTCATCCAAATCGTAAGGCTTGATCACATAGTCATCGGCACCGGCATCAAGACCGGCAATTCGATCGCTGATTTGATCACGCGCTGTCAGGATGATGACAGGGGTTGTAAGGCCTGCTTGGCGACGCTTTTTAAGCCATGGGATGGCATCGCCGTCTACCAGCTGTAGATCGAGAAGAACAATATCGTACTCTGTTGTTAGTAGAGCGGTTTCGGCTTGGCGCAAATGATCGAAACCATCAACTGCCATGCCTGAAAGCTCCAGATGCTCTGTTAAAGCGTTAGCTAATGCCAATTCATCTTCGACGAGTAGTACGCGCATGGCCAGCTCCCTGGTAGTGAATGCTCAATTTGGTTATTGGGCCAAAAGAGAATGAAAACAACCTTAACTAAGGCGTTTAGCTGATCTGCATACCTGCAAGAACCAATGCCGTTAGCGTTTTCTCAGCCTGATCATAGACCTCTAAATTGAGTCGTCTTTGCCCCAGAGCGGCCTTCACTTGAAGTTCGTAATCGGCGTAGTGTTGGGTAGATGCCCAGATGATAAAGAGTAGATGCTCTGCAGAGAGGTCAGGATTAACCTTGCCTGTTGATTGCCACTGTTTGATGATGTCACAACGGCCGGTAAACCACTCATGGTACTGCTTACCGAAGCGTTTTTTCATATGCGGTGCGCCGTTGATCACTTCCGCTGCAAAGATACGCGAAGCTTCTGGGTTTTCGCGTGAAAAGGTGATCTTTTTAGAGATATATTCCGTGATGAAGGCTTTAGGATCATCTTCGGCGACCAGTAGATCGAGGGATCCATCCCAAAGTGAAAGAATGTGTGTTAACACCTCTTGGTAGAGAGCCTCTTTAGAGCCAAAGTAGTAGTGTACATTGGGCTTTGGAAGCTCGGCTCTATCCGCTATGGATTGAACGGTGGTGCCTGAAAATCCTTTTTGGGCAAATTCACGTACCGCAGCGTTAATAATGAGTTGGCGGTTACGTTGACGAATGGCGCCGGTGTTTGAATCTTGGTTCATAGTAGATCTCTACTGAAGGGTATAAATACCACCCGTTTGATGGGCTGTTCTGTTACTCTAACGACTTGATCTTGTGGGTCAAGTTTTTACCGATCTCAATCTGTTAGCTTAAGGTTTTTACTGTGTTTCGACTCTTTGAGCGTTTTACTCAGCCCTACCCAGAACAGGGTGAATTACAGCCCCCTTCAACGCTGTTTGCGTTCATGCGTTTTTATACCAAAGGGTTTGAGATTCCGCTGTTAATCCTGTCGTTAAGTACCGCTTCCATTGCGATTCTAGAGGCGGTTCTATTCAGTTTTATGGGTGATTTGGTTGACTGGATTTCGACCATGACACCAGCTGAGTTGCTCTCTGAAAAGAGCTCAGAACTCTGGATGATGGCAGCTGTGCTATTGATCCTGTTCCCGTTGCTAACGCTAATCCACTCTTTGGTGATGCACCAATCCCTGTTGGGTAATTATCCAATGGCGATTCGCTGGCTGTCTCACCGATACCTGCTTAAACAGAGTGTCAGCTTCTATCAGAATGACTTTGCGGGTCGTATAGCGACCAAAGTGATGCAGACAGCGCTCTCCGTTAGGGAAGCAGTGATGAAACTGTTGGATGTGATGGTCTATGTGCTGGTCTACTTTATCAGTATGTTGGTGCTGGTGGCTCAATCAGACTGGCGCCTAATGATTCCCATGCTGGTTTGGTTGATCTGCTACATCGGCATTCAACTCTTTTTTATTCCTAAGTTAAAGCGGGTTGCGACTGAGCAGGCCGATGCTCGTTCAGTGATGACAGGCCGTATTGTCGACAGCTACACCAACATAAGCACGGTAAAGCTGTTTGCCCACACTCAGCGTGAGTCAGATTATGCCAAAGAGAGCATGGATGGCTTCCTAAAAACGGTCTACAGCCAAATGCGCTTAGGGACCGGGTTTAACGTGCTGGTTAACCTCATCAATTACCTTCTGACCTTTAGTGTTGCCGGCGTTTCCATTTATCTCTGGTCAGACTCAATTGTTACAGTGGGTGCGATAGCGATCGCGGTGAGTCTCTCTCTGCGATTAAGTGGCATCTCTCACTGGATTATGTGGGAGATCAGCATGCTGTTTGAGAATATCGGAAGCTCAGTTGACGGCATGAGAACGCTCTCTAAACCGATCGATATCATTGACAAGCCTGACGCGTCTGAATTGGCGCTCGTGAATGGCGAGATTGAGTTTGATGCGATTCAGTTCAACTATGATGTCGAAAAGCCTGTGCTGAATAAATTGAGCTTACACATCAATCCGGGAGAGAAAGTCGGTATTGTGGGGCGCTCAGGTGCCGGTAAATCAACGCTGGTTAATCTCCTGTTGAGGTTTTACGACCTGCATTCTGGTCAGATTAAAATTGACGGTGTCGACATTACCGATGTGACGCAAGACTCGCTTCGAGCGCAGATTGGCATGGTCACTCAAGATACATCTCTACTGCACCGAACGATTCGCGAGAACATTCTCTATGGACGCCCTGATGCCAGTGAGGAGGAGCTGTTGAAAGCCTTAAAGCAGGCTCAAGCGGATCTGTTCATTAATGACCTAACAGACCCTGAGGGTAATCGTGGTTTGGATGCGCAAGTGGGTGAACGTGGCGTCAAACTGTCCGGCGGGCAGCGTCAGCGCATCGCCATCGCGCGTGTGCTGCTTAAAGATGCGCCTATTTTGGTCCTAGACGAAGCAACGTCCGCCTTGGACTCTGAAGTGGAGGCCGCTATTCAAGAGAGTCTTTACCAATTGATGCAAGGTAAGACCGTCATCGCCATTGCGCACCGTCTGTCAACCATTGCAGCAATGGATCGACTGATTGTGATCGATGAAGGGCAAATTGTGGAGCAGGGGACACACCAAGAGCTACTCAATTCCGGTGGGATCTATGCGCAACTCTGGGCCCATCAAACCGGCGGTTTCCTGGGTTTAGAGTAAATATCTACTACTCAATACAGGATTGAGCTTGTCGCTCTTGCTCAGACAGGTGTGATTCTCGTTTGCGCATCCACAGGCGTGTTAACAGTGTGCCGATAACGTAAGCTGTTAACACGATCAAAATATCACTGTTAACAAAGCTGACCGCGGTGATCATTGGGCCTGGGCAGTAGCCAGCGATTCCCCAACCCACGCCAAACAGAGCCGCGCCAAGTATCAGGCGGCGATCAATCTGTTCCTTAAGTGGTGTTCTGAATAGTGTGTCGCAGACCGGTTTATTTCGCTTTAGAATCAAGGGTGTAGCCACTATGTTTACAGCTAAGGCTCCTGCCATGACAAAGGCTAATGAGGGGTCCCATTGCCCTGTAACGTCAAGAAAGTTGACCACCTTGGCGGGATCGATCATCTGGGCTACAGAGAGACCAAGACCAAATAGGGTGCCTGATATCAAAGCGACTAGTAAGGATTTAATGTTCATTAAGCGCCCCCTACAAGATGGCGAACAATGAACACTGTTATCATCGCTGTCAGCATAAAGATCAGCGTTGCTACAAGAGATCTAAAGCTTCTACGAGCCAAACCACATATGCCATGGCCGCTGGTACAGCCAGTGCCAAGTGCTGAGCCGATGCCGACCAAAAGACCGGCAAGGATCAAACCCACTTTTCCAGTAACGGGCTGAATGCTCTCTACACCAGGTGAGATGCCAAATAATTGGTAAAGCACACCGCCTACAACTAAGCCGACTAAAAATAGAATACGCCATGGGATATCACCTTTTTCGGGAAGAATAACACCACCGGCTATCCCTGAAATACCCGCTATCCTCCCTTTAAAAAGCAGAAGAACGGCAGCCGACAGGCCAATTAAGGCACCACCAAGGAGTGCACTGTAAGGTGTGAAATTAATAATTTCCATGGGTAATAAAAGAGTCTGAAATTTCGCGATCGATAATGCTAATGGAGATGAGTCGTTTTAGCTAGAAGTTTGGTAGATTAAAGGGTTAGAGTCTTAGATGATATTGAACGCTTATTGCGTCTCTCGGAAACGCTTCTCGATTTTATCGAGGGTTGAATAACCTAAGGCTAAGGGTATTACCGCCTCGTCGTTGACCAGAAGTAGGGCAGGAAATCCTTGAATGCCAAGGGTTCTACAAAACTCCAGTTCACTGTTCAGTTTTGATTCTATCCTATCGCTGCTGAGTAATTCAGCGAACTGGCTAGCATCAAGCCCAATCGATTCTGCGCACTCAAGCAGGCTGCTTGTTTCAGAGGGGTTTTTAGCATCCAAATAGTAGGCCTTTTGAATGGCTTGGCTCATCAATTGCCGACCCTGTGGATGAAGCTCACCTGCCGCTATGACGGCTCGACAGCTAGGGTAGGTTGAACGTCTTGGTGTATTGCGAGTCCAAAAATCGTAGTTGAAGCGAGTACCTGTTTGAGACTCAATCCGTTGCCAGGTCGATGCGATCGCCTCACGCATCGATTGCGGCATAGGCTCATCAGAGTCTGGTGCCAGACCACCCATCACCCAAAGTACGTCGAGATCGGGATGCTGTTGCAGCCAGTTATCTAACGTCTTTGAAAAGGCCCAGCACCAGGAGCACATCGGGTCCATAACATAGATGAGTGATCTGTTTTCCATGTTTTAAATCTTCACTGCAACGCGGCCACGCACTTTACCTTCCAGTAGAGCAGCCCCTGTTTCGATGACCTGATCTAGAGTGATCTCGTTGGTCATGGTGTTAAGATCATCTTGATTGATAATCTCTGCAAGAGCCGCCCAAGCGAATTCACGTTGAGCGATAGGTTGCATCACACTGTCGACACCCAAAAGCGATACCCCGCGCAAGATGAACGGAGCAACGGTCATTTTCAGATCCATGCCCTGTGCCAGGCCACAGGCAGCCACAGCGCCACCCCACTGGGTTTGAGCACAGGCATTCGCCAAAGTATGACTACCCACGCTATCGATAACCGCTGCCCAGCGTTCAGCTTGCAGAGGTTTGCCCGGCTCAGAGAGCTCGGCACGATCAATAATTTCAGATGCGCCCAATGATTTAAGATAATCAGCCTCTTCAGGGCGTCCTGTTGATGCACAGGTGGTGTACCCAAGTTGTTTCAAAATGCGAAGCGCAAAGCTACCGACACCGCCATTGGCCCCCGTTACCAGCACCGTACCCGACTCGGGTGTAATACCTGCTGATTGAATCGCTTGTACACAGAGCATTGCAGTGTAACCTGCCGTGCCAATGGCCATTGTTTGGGCTGCGCTGAGTGCTTCAGGTTTCTTGATTAGCCAATCGGCTTTCACTCGCGCTTTCTCTGCTAGACCACCCCAGTGGGTTTCGCCAACACCCCAGCCATTCAAAATGACTTGATCGCCGGCTTGGAAACGACTGTTTGTGCTTTCGATAACGGTGCCTGCAAAATCAATTCCGGCAACCATTGGAAAGCGGCGGACTACAGGCGCTTTACCCGTAATGGCTAAACCATCTTTATAGTTAAGGGTTGAGTACTCAACTTGCACCAGAACATCACCCTCTGGAAGCTGCGCTTCATCTACCTCAGAGAGTTTGCAGGTGTAACCAGCTGTTTCGTCTTTGTTAATGAGAATGGCTTTCATCGAATGGATACTCCTCTAGAAAGGTTCGACTGGATATAAATTGATTAAAAAACAGGTAGAGCGGGGTGGCTGACTGCTGAAGTTTTGCTCTCAACACAGCACCTTCCCAACCGATCCAAAACGCTTGAGCGAGTTGAGAAGAATCGGCACTTCGAACAACTTGTCCCGCTTGTTTACCTAGCTCAAATAGATCACTTGTTAAATCAGCCCATTGATTAAAAATCGATTCAATCGCATTACGAAAATCATTATCCAACGCGCTAATCTCTTGCCCTAAATTGCCAATCAAACAGCCGCGTTGAAAGTTGTACTTCTGCATTCCATTAGCGGCGGAGGTAACAAAGGCTTTTAATCGCTCAATAGGGGATAGATCGGCATTTAGAAACTGCTTATTCAGTTGATGCTTAAAGAATTCGTTGTAACTTTCGATTACCGCTAACCCAAAGCCAGTTTTAGAACCAAAGTGGTGATAGAAAGAGCCCTTTGGTACCCCGGACTGTTTAAGTAACTTGTCGAGCGGCGTTGAGGCAAAACCCTGTGAGGTCATTAACTCGGTGCCTATTCGTAACAGCTTCTCTTTAGCGCTTAAGTCATTCATAGCAAAGTGTATAGCCAATTTTTAGCCATACTAGACCGAACGGTCTAGAGCGTCAATCAGTTCTAGTCCTCTTTAAATAATTAAAGTTGGCACGCTGATTGCTAGTTGATGGGTTGTATAGATCAACAGAGATATTGGACGAATTTAAGGGTGCATTATGAATAGACAAATCTGTGAGTCGCTAACGGATCAAGCGGTTTTTAATGTTGATAGCTTAACTAACAGCCAATGTAACCTGAACGATGTATGGATCACGGAGCAGATCGATGAAGATGGTAAAGATATCCTGACGACTATATCTTCATGGGTGAATGGCGAGGGAGCGAAATTCGCACTTCAGATCAATTTTCGTTTTGATCCAAACTGCCCCGGTAAAATATGGGCCGACTACCGCTCACAGCCATCGATTATGAATGGGCACATTCTTGATGAATATGGCTTTAAACTACCGACTTACAAGTACCGCCGCTTAAGCTGGGATCTGTTGATGCAGATAGATACCCAAACCTTAGAGGAGAGGGTATCTGAACTGCATAGAACAACCCATTAATCCAAAATGCTTAATTTTTGCTCGGCTATGCTCTTGTTAGGATTTAATTGATGAGTGAGTGAGTCGATACAGGCTGATAGAGCCTCTTCGACCACAGGATGGTATGTCGGCATTTTGGATAGCTGCATTGCTGTCTGTTTTTGCTCAATCGCCCAGGCCATTAAATGGGCCAGATGCTCACCATCAACCGAGACAATCTCGGCCCCTCTAATAGTCCCTGTCTCTCTATCTGCGATTATCTTTATACCGCCAACAGTGGCGTGTTTAACCTTTGCTCGCCCGTTAGCTGTCAGTTTAACGAGAGAAGAGAGAGTCGTTTCATCCTCGACTAAATTGCCGACACGTGCAATGTTTGGCTGTGTAAAGACAATGCCAAGCGCTGTTTTGCGTTTAAACCTTTTAGCGGTTGTTTGATTAGCGTTATAGCCTGCAATCAGACCTTCATCAGCAGCTTCATGCATAACCGCGCGTTCTGAGGTTGCATCACCTGCAATATAAAGTGATGTACCCTCGACGCCCATTGTCTGCTCATTAAAGCTCACCTGTCCATCTAAGATAGCTGCTCCCGCTGCTTCAAGGTTCATTTTCAAACTGTTTGAGCGTCGACCCAGTGCGAGCAAGACCGCATCAAACGACTCTTCAATGCCGTTGCATATAACATTGACACCGCCAGAATCATTTTGATTAAGGGTCACGGGCTCCCCAAGGTGGATTGGGAAATACGTGGATAGTGATTCTAGTGCATCCTCGAGTAGTTCATTATCTTGAATTCCGGCAACCGTTTGAGCTTGATCAAAACCTGCAACACGAACACCCAATTGACTTAAAGCTTGACCCATTTCTAGGCCTATAGCACCCATCCCTATGATGGCAATTGATGAGGGGAGTTTCTCGATCTCAAAAAAAGTGTCTGTCGTGTATAGGTTAGCAAAGTCCTGCCAAGGTTTAGGTATAACAGGGGATGACCCAGTAGCGACGATAGCATTATTAAACGTGATATCTTGGCCGTTAGCCCTAAGGCTATTTTTACCTGTGAATTCAGCATAACCACGGATTAAATGGTTATCATCCATTCTCTCAGTGGTGCGTCCGCGTACACCATTTGTGAACATGTCGCGCATCTTCCTAAGGTGCGTCATTACAGCGACAGGATCCAACTCAAGATGCGAGCTGCCTAAAATACCTTGGCTTTCAAACTGATCTCTACTACTGAATAACTCAGCGGTTTTTAACAGTACTTTCGAAGGCATGCAGCCAACGCGAGCGCAAGTGGTTCCATCTTCACCACCCTGAATCAACAGCCAGGAACGACCGCTCTTTTTGACTTCTGAAAGAGCGTATAAACCAGCCGTTCCAGCACCAATGATGACGGTATCGACTTTGCGATTCGACATAAAAATCCCTTTAATTGATTAATATTAGATAATTCTAATGTGTATCAAGGATTAGATGTATGATCAAAATCAATATCAGGTCAAAAACTATCGATACACTTCATCCATTGGCTTAGCGTGTTGATTAGAGGTGTAGATCAGAGCATTTTTTCGGCTCAGTTTAGAGGGGGAAGAGACCCCACAGCTCTTAGCGATGGTCTCAAGCTCTTTGTGCATCTCTTTAGCATAAGCAGCAACACGAACTGATTTGTTGACGGGATCTAGACCCGCTTGAAGTCGCTTATCATGCGTCGTGATTCCGGTTGGACAGGAGTTTTTATGACACTGCAAAGCTTGTATACATCCCAACGAGAACATGAAGCCTCGGGCTGTTGTGACAGCATCTGCACCGGCACAAAGGGCCCAAGCTACATCAACAGGAGTAATCAACTTGCCTGAGGCGACCAATTTTATCCGTTCTTTTAGGTTTAACTCAGTCAGAATGTTAGAGACTAAGGGGAGTGATTCTTGCAAGTTCATACCCGCGGCATCGATAAGAGACATGGGCGCTGCCCCTGTACCGCCGTTACCCCCATCTAGAGTGATAAAATCAGGGGCATAGGCGTTAATCACATCATCAAACGCGCTTTGCTTTGATTGGCTATCAGCTATATCTGCGGCAGCCGCCGAAGCTCTACTCGTTAAGGCGGTAAGCATCTCCCTGAACTCTGAAATATTACCCACACAGAGTTTGATACCTACAGGTTTTTCGGTCACTAATCTGACGTGCCTTATGAAATTGTAAAGGTCGTCATAACTCTGAATTTCTTGATGGGTAGGAGGCGAAATGCTGGCTTTACCCTCAGGAATGCCTCGCTGTGCAGCAATCTCTGCAGTCACTTTGTCAGCCGGCAGTATGCCGCCTTTGCCGGGCTTGGCGCCCTGAGAGAGCTTAATCTCAAACATTTTCACATTTGAGTTTTCTGCAACCACCTTCAGCTTCTCTTCACTTAATGAGCCATCTGAGTTACGTACGCCATACTTTGCGGTACCAATTTGGTAGACCACATCCGCTCCACCTTGAAGATGCTCTGTGGAAGCTCCTCCTTCACCCGTGTTAATCCAGATACCGGCTTCACGTGCGCCTGCAACGAGCGCTTTGACAGCGGGTTTTGAAATAGCACCAAAGCTCATACCTGAAATATGAAACACCTTGTCTGTGGCGTAGGGGTTGGGACAGTAGGGGCCAAATACCTGTTGTTGAGGCTCTTCATTGCCCGTGTAGGGAAAGACCGAGTTCGCAAAGAGAACATCCCCTTCATGTTGAAGGCGCGTAGAACCAAAGGCTTGAAGAGTAGATTCCTGCTTAGCCGCCTGATAAACCCAAGTTCTATCGGCACGGTTAAAGGGCATCTCCTCACGATCTTGAGCAAAGAAATACTGCCTGAAAAAGACGCCCATCTCCTCAAACATGTAACGTAGTCGCCCAACAACGGGGTAGTTACGACGAATGGTGTGGTCAACCTGATGACGATCACTGACATAAAGCAAGATAAGGCCAGAGACAAAAATCAGAAGGATAACGCCCGGTAGATAGCTCAGAATGAAATCAAAAAAACCAGTAATAATACCCATATACACCTCAATCTATTTGCTTTAACTTAACACGAAGAGATTAATCAAATGTTAAATTTCTTATCCATTTATCATAGAGCAGGGAACAGAAAGTGACTAACCCTTTGACGACGTTAATGAGTACGAGAGAGTTGATTTCATTGGATTGTGAAACGGTTATTTTTGATTGCCGTTTTGATCTGATGACTCCAGAAACAGGGCAGCAAGAGTACGATGAAGGGCATATTGAAGATGCTATTTACGTTAACTTAGATGAGGTTATGTCCTCTCCAATCACATCCACAAGCGGAAGACACCCATTGCCATCAAAGGAGTCGTTCGCACAGTTTCTAAGGTCCTGCGGTGTTTCTGAGAATACACAGCTGGTTGCCTATGATAATTCGGCTGGTCTGTTTGCGGCTCGTTTCTGGTGGATGTGTCGATGGATAGGCCATGAATCAGTGGCTATTCTTGAGGGTGGCATTAACGCTTGGAAACAGCAGGGCGGAAAGGTCACAACAGAAGCGCCTAATATAAATCAAAAGGGTGATTTGACGGTTAAGGAGAGTTTGGAATCCGTTGTTGATGTTGATGATGTTATTAAGGCTTCTAAACTGAAGGATCGTATTATTGCGGATGTACGTGCAGCCGAGCGCTTCAGAGGTGAGGTAGAACCCATTGATCCGGTCGCAGGGCATGTTCCAAACGCAAAGAACATTCCACTGTCTGATAACTACGACGCTGAAGGACAATTTCTATCTGCAGACCAACTACAACAGATCTATCGCCACAAGCTGGGTGACTATAAAGCGCAGGACCCAATCCTGATGTGTGGTTCTGGTGTAACCGCTTGTTTAAGTCGTTTCTGCATTGAGTTGGCGGGATTGCCACCAGTCAGTGTCTACCCAGGATCCTGGTCTGAGTGGATTAGAGATCCCAATAGGGGTGTTGAAACTGGGAACTAAACAGTCAGGGCAGGGTGTCAGGCCAAAAGCCTGACACCTTAATACTTTAGGCCTTTTTAACGAACTCTGATTTCAGCATCAATTTGCCACAATCGATATTGTGATCCCCGTCTACTAAACGTCGCACTTGGAATTTAGTGCCAACTTTCTCTGTACCACCACCTTTGACTTTAAGATCTTTAATCAAGGTTACAGAATCACCTTCTTGCAGCTGATTACCGTTTGCATCTTTAACAATCAGCAGGTCTTCAGACTCAGCCGCTGCATTGGGATCCCACTCATGTCCGCATTCAGGGCAGACAAGTTGTCCTTGATCTTCATAGGCATATGGAGAGGAGCATTCAGGGCAAGCTGGGTATGAGTCTGACATCGGAAATTCCTTAATAAAAATAAGGGATTAATCATACCTGATTTAAAGCAGTTCATAAAAGTTATCCACACTGAAAAACCGCATCAATCCTCACCTAAAAGCATCATGAATCATTTTAATAGAGCCAAATAACGGCGGTTAGCAGGCTTAGATACGCGCGAAGATAAAGGGGTATAAAAATAAGGTTGATTATTGTTTTGTTCGGTAAACAGCTGTTTTTAAATATTTAAATAAAGGAGATAAGGCAATTTTCGTTAAAGGTTAGATAAGCTCAACTGTTTTTAACCCTTACGCAAATATATGACGGAAGGCGCTACAAGCTCTGAATGTGATTGTTTGCACACAAGTGATCCTCAGATTGATTAACACAACTATCAACAGCCAATGGTTTGGTTGGGGTCAATCGGTTTTCAGTGCTTATTAAGCCTTAAGGGTGGTGATTGATTCTTTTTAGGCGCTATTAGATGTGTTGATCTGATGGTTTTTATCGGTCTTTCAGTATTAGGTTAGCGAATAATTACCTAAACACAGCTACCGCAATAACGATATATAAAGATACGTATAATATATATTATGTTAAATATAGTATTATAAATAAAAGGCAGGAGATCCCTACCTCTATCTTTTGCCACAAAGCGAATAAGAACCTTACAAAGCGCCTTTGTAGATGCCCTTGGTGTCTATGTCGATAGCAAGCTCACCAGTTTGCAATGATGAGTCATCTGCAATGGTTGCGACCAGCTCGTCACTGTAGCCGATTAGGTTGATCCCCTCCTTGTCGAGAAGCGTCATGACGCGCTCTAGCGCAGAGATAACGGACATTTGGCGTGCTGTGAAGCCTGGGCTCTTTGCGGCGCTACTCTGGATATCTCGACGCTTAGTGGAGATCTGTTTTAGCACATAACCATCATCATCAATCAGTGATAGCTTAAGATCTATCGCCTTTGCATCAATAATTAGACCTTTGAGCTGCTCAAATTGCTGTAGGCTAGAGACATTGATATTGTCTCCAGGGTTGCTGTTCGTAACAATTTTCTTAAGCTTATCGGTGTCCGCGTTGGGTTTAACGTGAATGAGCATGCTATTTCCGGTCTCTATTTAAGCTTCAGCTGCGCGTTTTCTGTCGATAATCTCAATACTTCAGCATTAAGGCGCGCAATCTCTTCGGCCTGTATTTTCAACCGTACTTGTGCTTCAAGCAAGCCCTCATTGTTATGTGCGCCCGCTTCGGATTGCTTTAGCTTGGTCTCAGCATCCATTAAGGCTTTGGCTGTCCTGTATGACTGGTCTCGTTCAGAACCAAGATCGGTTACAGCCTGTTTCAATTCTATTTTAAGCTTGCTAATCTCGTTATTTCGCTCACTAATAATGGTATTTAAATCAATTATTTGTTGGCTATATTTACTGTCAATTATTGATAGCTCTTCGGTGAGTTTCTTGCGCGCTTCGTCAGCCTCTTTGTGCTTACTTTCACTGGCTCGGTTTGCGTAGGTAATCGCATCCGTCCAGATCTTGCTGGCGAGCTTAATGACAGGCTCTGGAAGATCGTAGCCACTGGCCTGTGCGTCTAATCTCTGCCCTAGCCCGCTCCACCACTCATTGAGCGCTTTGTTAATTGTGGTTAAAGAGCCAGATCCGAGTCTGTCTCTGACATTTTGCTGGGTAGGTTTGATGCCCTGTTTGAGTAGTTCGTCGGCAATTTCGTAGACTTGTTCGCGTTTTGTACTGGTCATTTGATACATAATACATATTTAAAATACGTACTATATACATAAGATGGGCTGTTATCTAGCAACACACTGCTCGACAACTTCTAGAAAGGTATTCATTGATATCGGTTTTGCGATGACTTTATTCGCACCAGCATCGAGTAGTGCCTCTGACTCCTGCCCCATGACGGCAGCGGTCACTGCCACTATGGGTACAGACACACCCTCTTTTCTAAGTTTTTGAATCATTTGCCGGCCATCCAGAACAGGCATAAAGAAATCGCTTAGAATGAGGTCATACTCTTTGCTAGTGGCCATTTCGTAGCCTAGATGGCCATTCTCCGCGACATCAACTTGGTTTACTAATTTACCCAGTAGGTTTTTAGAGACCATTCTTATGATGGGGTCGTCTTCAACGACCAGTAGGTTTAGGCGTTTAAGCAGATCTCCAGTATCTTTAGATTCTTGCCTAAATACTGGCTCAGACTGCTTTGCATTAAGGTCAACCATAGGTATCTTGACAACAAAACGAGCGCCACCCTGCTCATTTCGATCGACATCAACGTCGCCATGCAGCTCGTTGAGTGATTGCCTTACAATAAACAAACCAAGTCCGCTGCCATCAACCTTTGTGCCCAGCCTTTCAAACGGCTCAAAGATCTTATTGGTTGCCTCTTTCGGTATTCCTTGGCCATCGTCAGATACAGTGAGCACCAAGTAACCCTTATCTACTCTTTGTATCCACTCAACCTTCACATTAATTGTGCTGCCTTTTGAGTGATGTATTGCATTCTTTATCAGATTTAACGCTATGATTTTTATACGTTGTTTATCTGACTCAAGTCTTATATTTTCGTTATCGATGAGCTCTAATTTCACAACCATACCGTTAAGCTCAGCTAACCTTGTCATCTGTGAATGAGCATCGATTAATAGCTGATTAGGGTGGAATGCTGTCTTGCTTATTGGTAGCGCCCTTTCAGGATTAACGGCTTGGGTCATGTCCTGCAGTACAGACATCAGATGATCAACGGTATTTTTCATCTGTTCTGTATGTTTTGGACTAGGAGCACCCTGCTCTAGATCTTCAATAAGCATTTGCAGGGTAGCGACAGGCGTTCTCATCTCGTGAGAGATGATGGCGAACAATTGCCTCTGATTGATCAGTTTCTCTTCGATTTCGGTCAATTTTGATGGATCAAAGAGATCGATACGCTTAAAGCGAATATGTTTTAAATGAGGCGCAGTTTCTGTTCTCGTTTCATAGGCTGACAGATGATGCACCTCTTTATCAATTCCTCTGTATCGAAAGTTGGTGCCAGACCGTATTGGTGCCGTTTCAATGAGTTTATTAGCTGGGGTGAAATAAGCGTCGAACTGATTCAGAGGTAGAGGTGTTGATAAGACAAAAAACTGCTGAGCCCTGGCATCTAAATGAACCTTCTCAGTACTAGAGTCTATGACAATATCAAATTGAGATTCATCGAGTGAATCAAAGGCTTTACACAACTTTGTATATTGCGTGTCTGACTCGATTTGATGATTGTTTGATCGATTCTGCTTCAATGGTCACTGCTTTAACTAATAACTTTAGTTAAAACATAGCAGGAATTATGCCAATCGCTACTCGAGCTCTAATTTTTTTAATGAGTCAGGCGAGTTTTGCTCATCCGCTAGGGTAAAGTTCATCGGACGATTGGTGTTCGTGGTTGTTGATGAATTGTCTCTACTGTCCTTTATCTCTTCAACTTGAGAGACATAACGTTTAGATATCATCACAACCGGGTTGTTCTCTTTGGTGTCGTCTAGGTAGAGTGGGATGAAGGAGCGGTCATCATTCATAATATCTTGAAGTCGCTCCCCTGGGGCTAGATAGAATGCTCCGACTAGACGGGCCCCATCATGCATACGGACATACACTTTCAAAGCGCTTTTACTTACGACTTTACTGCCCTGCATGCTATTTCCCCTAGAGTGTTTTATTGCATTCTAGCCTAAATTATTAATTTTGAGTAACTGTAGGAAAAGCGCAGAGTGATCTAAGTCACCTTTACCCATATTCTCAGAAAGATCTTGATACCGCTCATAAATGGCTTTTGTAACAGGCAGCTCTAAGTTCAATGATTGCGCAGCTTCGAGAACATTTTTCTCATCTTTGAGTTGAGTTGTGACTTTGCCGCCCGGTTCAAATGTTCGTTCGCTCATACGCTTACCGTGTAACTGAAGGATGGTGCTATCAGCAAACCCGCCTGACAGTGCGCGTCTAAAGGCTTCAGAATCAACGCCTGCTCGTTCCAGCAGCAATACAGCCTCCGATACAATAGCGATGGTACCGCCTACTATAGCCTGATTGGCCAGTTTAGATAGCTGACCAGATCCTACATCCCCTACTCTTGTGGCTCGCCCCATTGATGAAAAAACGACATTGGCCTCTTCGAATGTTCGCTCATCACGACTTCCTGCCATAATGGCCAGTGTACCCTCTTCGGCGCCTTTTACTCCTCCTGACACAGGGGCGTCTATGAAACGAGCACCGGTTGATTCAACTTTGTCAGCGATACTCATGACCTCTTTTTGAGATGTAGAACTCATGTCGATTACCAAGTGCTGCTTCGTGAGTTTAGTTAAAAGCTGAGAGACGACCTCTTCAACAACCTGGCCATCCGCTAGCATGGTAATGATGATTTCACTGCCGCTGATTTCGCTAAGATCGTTGGCAATGACAGCACCAGACTCTTTTAAAGGTAGGCATTTGTCTTGGGTTCGGTTCCAGACGGTTAACTCAAAACCATCATTCAACAACCGTTTAGTCATGGGCAACCCCATTAAGCCAATACCTATAAAAGCCACTTTAGACATATTTACCTCAAGATTTATCATTATTCTTTGTTTCTACCTGTTAATCATCTTTTGTAAGAATGCATTATTTCAATTTTAAACTATGCTTAAGATAGTTAACTACTAAGGCATCAATTATGTCACGCTATAAAGCAGAAATTATGGATTCCCTGACGACTGAGTGGCTCAGGGACCAGCCACTATTGAACGTGATACTAGACAACTGTTTTGACCAGATATTTATTAAAGATCTATCGTCAACCTTGATCTACGCAAATAGGAACCTAGCCCTACATTATGGGCTTAAGGAGGTTGACCAAATACTGGGCAAGAGTGATTTTGACTTTTACACTGCTGAACATGCAGAAGCGATGAGACAGGAAGAGTTGGACCTTATGCAGACTGGTGAGCCACTGCTTGCCAAACTCTATACTGAAACCTGGCCTAAGGGCGGTGAGACATTTAATCTTTGTTCAAAGTTACCCCTTAGGAACAGTGATGGAAAAATTGTCGGGTTGATTGGTTTTGGTCGAGACATCACCAAAGATAAGCGTCGTGAAAAGCTCATCTGGCAACACACAAACTGTGATGCCCTGACTGGACTACCTAATCGTAATTACTTTGTGGGTTGTTTGAATTCATCTATTCACGAGGCTAATACTGGGCACCGCTACACACTACTTGCACTGGATATAGATCGGTTTAAATCGTTTAATGACAGTTACGGTCATGGTTGCGGCGATGCGATACTGATTCATGTTGCTGAATGCATTCATACTAATGTGTCTGACCAAGACATAGTGGCGCGAGTCGGTAGTGATGAGTTCCTGTTGCTCATCGGTAATCAAAAGAATAAAACCAACATAGTCGATTTAGCGATTAAAATTCGATCCGACATTCAAGCACCATTTTTCTATCAAAATCAGCAATACGATATCTCCTGCTGTATTGGTGCGGCTGAATTTCCATCAGATGCACTTGATGCAACCGACCTGCTGAAGTTTACTGAGCAGGCGCTCTATCGAGCAAAACAGCTCGGAGACAATCAATTTATCTTCTATTCACCTGAAATGACGACCGCTTCGATTAGGCGTCAAACACTCATCGCAGATCTAAAACAGGCGGTTGCAGATGATCAAATTGAGGTGATGTTTCAGCCAATTATTAGTTGTGATACTGAGCAGTTATACAGTGTTGAAGCCTTAGCGCGGTGGCATCACCCCTACTATGGCCAAATTTCACCAGATGAGTTTATTCAAATTGCAGAAGAGATAGGTATTATTGCGCAACTGGATGAGCGAGTTTTTCATAAGACGATTGAGGCCGCTCAGCAGTGGCAAGCCGTTATAGACCCTTTGCCCGTTTTCTCTGTGAACGTCTCTGCACGAAGCATTAATACTGGTGAAAATAGTAGTTCAGATATCATCAATCTCCTCTCTAACTTAAACCATGGAAAACTGCTCAAGTTACGGCTTGAATTGACTGAAGGCTCGCTCTTTCTTCCGTCTGAAAAGCTCAATGATTTAATGGGATACTGTTCACAAAATCAGATTGAGCTGGCGTTGGATGACTTCGGAACCGGTTACTCTGCCTTATCTTATCTACTGGACTTTAAAATTGATTATTTGAAAATCGATAAAGTATTCATCGACGGACTACCCGAAAACAGTCGAAACCTATCCGTCTGTAAAGCGATTATTCAGATGTCAAAATCGCTAGGAATCAAAGTGATCGCTGAGGGTGTGGAACAAGAGGAGCAACTGCTTGCTCTGAAAGAGCTGGGTTGCGATTACATTCAAGGCTACTATTTCAGCAAACCGTTAAGTTCGCAGGAGATGTTAGATCGCTACTCAGCTTAGGGAGTGCGATCTAACAAAGTATCTACTCAGTCTCTAAAAACTTAGCGACCATCTCTTTAATGTAACGACCGTTACATGGCTTAGTTAAAAACGCCTTTGCTTCTAACTGTTCTGCACGCTCCTGTATCTCAGGGGTGGCAAATGCACTCAGGAAAATCACAGGTATATTGCTGGTCATGGTGATTTTGTCGAGCAGATCAGCCAACTCTAATCCATTCATTCCCGGCATATTGACATCAAGTAGAATCAGATCGGGTTGGCGTTTGACCGCTAATGAAAGTCCCACTTCAGGATCAACTGCACAGACCAATTTATAATCAGACTCCAAAGCATCACGGATCTGGGCAAGAGTAAACGAGTCATCGTCAATGCAAAGGATGGTTTTTTTAGACATATCTCAACTGCTTAATAAGAATGTTAAAAGTAAATTCAATTTAGCAAGAAGTTGAAAGTAGACAAGAAAAAGTAGATAAAAATGGTGCCCCGGACCGGACTTGAACCGGTACAGCCTAACGGCCGGCAGATTTTAAGTCTGCTGTGTCTACCAATTCCACCACCAGGGCATTGATGATGTGTATCGTTTGATACATCCCTAAAGAGAGATCTTTAGGAAGAGAATATGGAGGCGAGCACCGGAGTCGAACCGGCCTAGTAATGATTTGCAATCATTTGCATCACCGCTCTGCCAACTCGCCATATTGGAGCGGGAAACGAGGCTCGAACTCGCGACCTCAACCTTGGCAAGGTTGCGCTCTACCAACTGAGCTATTCCCGCACTTGCTGAACAAGTGGCGCGTATTATAGACGCTTCACCCACCCTGTCAATCGCTAGATTGAAATTAGATCTGCTTAAAAAATAACCACTTACTCGACTTTAATGCCTATCACTGATTAGGTTTAAGGTGTGGCCAAGCAGCACGCAGGTAGACAAACATAGACCATAGCGTTAGTAGCGCAGCAGCATAGAGAATACCGACCCCGATCCAGGCCAGAGTCGTTCCGGGCGCAGCACCAATCATGATAAAGATGGCTAGCATTTGAAGGGCTGTTTTAGCTTTACCAATCATAGAGACGGCAACCTGAGCGCGCTCCCCTATTTCAGCCATCCATTCACGCAATGCAGAGATCACGATTTCACGACCGACTATGATGATGGCTGGAATCGAGAGAATGGCAGGCCAATCAGAAAAGAGACGTCCATAGGTATCGACCAGTAAAATCAAAGCCGCAGCGACCATTAACTTATCGGCCACAGGGTCAAGGAATGCCCCAAAGCTGCTCTCTTGCTGCCATTTGCGAGCGAGATAACCATCCAACCAATCAGTAACGGCCGCTAAGGCAAAGATTCCTGCTGATATCCAACCGGCAAAAGGTGTCGGCCAGTAGTATGCAATGATGAAAAATGGAATTAAAACAATACGTAACAGAGTTAATACGTTGGGTAGATTCATGCAGAGAAGCACCTTTAGCTATCGGGGTGCAGAGCGAGATAGATCGTCTCTGCAAGACTATTACTAATACTAGAGACTTTTGCGATTTCTTCAACACTTGCTGACTCAACCGCTTTCGCACTTCCGAAATGTTTCAGTAGCTCTCTACGGCGTTTAGGGCCGACGCCATCAATGCCTTCGAGTAGTGACTGCTTTCTCGCTTTAGCACGACGCGCACGGTGACCCGTGATGGCAAATCGGTGGGATTCGTCACGGATGTGTTGCAACAAATGAAGCGCAAGAGAGTCAGACTGCAATATATTCTCGCTGCCTGTTTCGGCATCAATCAGAATTTCAAAGCCCGCTTTACGTGTTGGGCCTTTCGCGATACCAATTACCTTGATCCCTTGAATATTGAGCTCATTAAGCACCTCAACAGCCTGAGCTACCTGTCCTTTACCCCCGTCAATAACCAGGATATCAGGGAGTATTGCATCCGCACTGGTCGCCTTTTCAAAACGACGGTGCAAGGCTTGGTTCATGGCGGCGTAGTCATCACCCCCAGTAATACCTTCGATATTATATTTACGATAGTCACGTTTCAGCGGGCCATTCCGATCAAACACTACACAAGAGGCCACAGTAGCCTCTCCACTGGAGTGGCTGATGTCGAAACACTCAAGTCTTGAGGGGATCTCCTCCATGCCTAGCGCTGACTGAAGATCTAGGAATCGGTTATAGATATTTTGTTTATTGGCCAGCTGTGACTGTAAATTCTGTTCGGCATTTTGCTGAGCTAACTTAAGCCAACTGTTGCGATCAGAACGCACTTTACTAGTAATAGAGACTTTACGTTCGCGCATTTGACTAAGAGCTTCACTGAGAAGGTTAGACTCGGGCAGTTCAATCGCCGTAATAATAGACTCTGGTATCTCGCGCCCGCCAGCCAAGTAAAACTGAGCAATAAAAGCGCTTAAGACATCCTCTGCACTGTCTTCGATAGCAATTCGGGGATAATACACTTTGGAGCCAATAACTCGCCCCTGACGGACAAAAAGAACGTGTACGCAAACGCCGCCAGGTTGAACGGCTACGCCAAAGACATCCGCCTCACCTTTTTGACCGATAACGGTCTGCTGCTCTTGTACGTGCTGCAAGCGAGCCAATTGATCCCGAAGCTGAGCGGCTTTTTCGAACGCTAATTGACGAGAGGCAGCCTCCATTTCGGATGCGAGCTCACTCATCACTTTTGGATTTTTACCCTGCAAAAAAAGCTTGGTATGACGCACGTCACGCTGATAATCCGCATCGTCAACTAAACCCACACAAGGAGCGCTGCAGCGCTCTATTTGGTACTGCAGGCAGGGTCTAGAGCGGTTACGGAAAAAACTGTCGTCACACTGACGTACTTTAAACAGCTTTTGTAGAAGGTTCAGACTCTCTTTTACCGCCCCACCGCTAGGAAAAGGGCCAAATAGTGAACCGTTGGGAGAACGTTTTCCGCGTTGATACCTAACGGCTGGAAATTCGTCTTTATCGGTGATCAATATGTAGGGGTAAGACTTATCATCACGCAACAATATGTTGTAAGGCGGTCGATACTGCTTAATTAAATTCTGCTCTAGCAGCAGTGCTTCTGTCTCAGAACCGGTTGACGTAATCTCAATGGATTGAATTTTGCTGACTAATGCTTGGGTCTTAATAGAGAGTCCAGTCTCTCTGAAATAGCTTGAGACACGGTTCTTTAAGTTCTTTGCTTTACCGACATACAACAACTCACCAGAACTGTCGTACATCTGATAACAGCCAGGTTTGTTAGGGAGTGTTGCTAAGAAGGCTTTAGGATCAAAAGGCGTCAATCAATTAATCCTTAGTGCTGTGTCGCTTAGATTCCATGTAGATGTAAGTAGCCTCTTTATAGAGGTTGTTTAGATCATCACGTGTATCATCTGTAATCCCTGCGCCGCGTGATAGTGACACCTCAAGGTAAGCACTGATTTGCGCATGATAGTAGAGACGATCATCATAGGCATCGGCACGTTTCATTTTGCTCAGTGCAATTTGTGCACCGTTGATGAGGATGTAATTAATATCCGTATCAGAGAGACGTGGACTACGAGTGGTTTTCTCCATTCGTGCTTCCGCTTCAGCCTCTTGAGCTTGACGTTTCGTCATTAAAGCCATTCCCTGCTCCTTAACTCGCTCACTAAAATTGAGACTATAGAGTACCGTATTGGCCGCTAGAATGTTAATTTGAATTTAAAATTCAGCCAGCGTGTTTTATGAAAAAGATCGTCTACACAACAGAGCAGACAGCGAGTGAACTTGCCTGGTTAAGCCAAGCCCAAACCCTGGTGGATGAAAACAAGTTTAGACGTAACCCTCTCGCTATTAACTCTTCCTTGATTCCGAAGCTTAAAAATCATCACAGGCTGGGTGTTCACTTTGAGGATCTATTCGAGCTTCATCTTAAAACATTTCCTCAAATAACTGATTTAAAAAGTCATATTCAAATAATTGAGGATAAGAAAACCTTAGGCGAAGCGGATTTTCTAGTCTGCAAAGATGGCGCTTGGCAGCATATAGAGGTCGCCATAAAATTTTATCTTCGTGTTGGGAGTAGCGGCCAGATGAGTGACTATTTAGGTCCTAGTCTGACGGACTCTCTGGATAGAAAAATCACACATATAGAAAACAAGCAGTTAAAGCTTCTTGAGTCTGAGCCAGCAAAACGCGCTCTGCAATTGTTAGGAGTCGATTCGGCGGTTGAGAGCTATGCACAAATATTTGGCTGGCTCTTCTACCATGTCAGCGATAACCAATCGAAGATACCGGATAACATTCACCCGCAGCATCCTCGTGGCCGCTGGCTTTGCGTTAACGAATTGGAAGGCTTCTTAGATGAATACCCAGACGCAGTTCGTTTTTTAATACCATCGAGATCTGAGTGGTTGATCTCCCCTTCACATATCCATGACATCGCAGTGAGTAAAAGCAACCTGTTAAAGAGAGCAAAGAGTGTGATCGACCGACCACAACAACTGTTCGTGGTATTGGGCGAAGGCCGTTCAAGACAGTTAGTGGAAAGGCTGTTTATTGTGCCAGAGGCCTGGGTAGATAAAGCAGAGTCGATGATCGATCAGACATAAAAAAAACCGCCAATCAAGGCGGTTTTTTTTAACAAGGTCGCTTATTCGCCAGCTTTCGCCGCATCTTTAGCAATAGCGCCTTTAAGAAGCTTAATGCCGACTACTGTCATAACAAGCATTGCACCGATGATCACTAGGCTTGGAGCTAGAGAAATCATGTTGTATTTGTCGATTGAGCCCATCTGACTAAACCTCATTAATTTGTTTATTTAAGACGGTACGCATTTTATTGATCTAAATCAATTCCTGCAAGATATATACAACTATTTATCCATCGACTGCAGTCGCTTCAGCAGACTGCTGGTATCCCAACGATTGCCTCCCAGCGCCTGAACTTCCGAATAGAATTGATCCACAATCGCTGTCACAGGAAGGCGTGCGCCATTGCTGCGCGCTTCATTAAGGACAATACCTAAGTCTTTGCGCATCCAATCAACGGCGAAACCATAGTCATACTTTTCGTCGATCATTGTTTGGTGACGATTAACCATCTGCCAAGAACCGGCGGCGCCATGCTGAATGACATCAATGACGGCGGCAACATCAAGGCCGCTCTTCTGGCCAAAGTGAATCGCTTCAGCTAACCCCTGCACCAAACCAGCTATACAGATCTGGTTCATCATCTTAGCCAGTTGCCCTGCTCCAGCATCACCCAACAAGCTTTGTGATTTAGCATACGCATCAATGACAGGCTCAACCTGTTTGTAGACATCTGAATAACCACCACACATCACACTAAGCACGCCATTTTCAGCGCCCGCCTGTCCGCCAGACACAGGGGCATCAATGAATCCCAAACCTTGTTCGCGGCAAACCGTATTGAGTGTTCTAGCCGCTTCAGCGGATGCCGTGGTGTGATCTACGAGAATTGCACCAGCCTTCATGCCTTTAATGGCACCCTCGTCGCCCGTTGTAACCTGGTATAGGTCATCATCATTACCGACACACACAAATACAATGTCACAGCCTTCAGCGGCTGCTTGTGGGGTTTTAGCTGCTTTACCCGCGTATTCACTGACCCAGGCTTCTGCTTTAGCAAAGGTTCGGTTGTAGACAGTGACCTCATGTCCCGCCTTAGTAAGATGCCCTGCCATTGGGTAACCCATTGTACCTAAGCCAATAAAAGCAACGTTTGCCATGATATGATCCTTATTCTCTATATGATTCGTATTAATAACTATGAGCTTACACACTATTAAGTCCTATACGCTAGGAATGTTTTTATCGATTTGTTCGATCACTTCACAGGCCGCGCAACTTCCACCGCTGGATTTCAAAACCCTAGAGGGTGACCCTATCACGCTTGATGCGTACCAAGGTGAAGTACGCTTGATTAACTTCTGGGCAACCTGGTGCCCGCCCTGCATTCGTGAGATGCCTGCATTAGGGCGTTTAGAGGAGGCTGTTGAAGGTCACGCGCGAGTGGTAGCTATCAATGTAGGTGATATGAGTGATCAGGTGGAGGCCTTCGTATTGGAGAACTTTGATGGCGCAGAACCCGAAATCTGGCTGGATGAGCCGGGAGCGGCCTTTATGACTCTGCGTCTTGAGGGATTACCCATGACATTTGTGCTCGATAAAGAGGGCGAAGTGATTGATAAGGTGATCGGTGAGCGCGAATGGGACAGTGAATCGGTCGTCAACTATCTGAAAGAGCTGGCTGCTGAATAGCAACCAGCGACTCTTCGGATCAGCTTAGTTTTGCAAGTCTGGCAACAATTGCTAAAACCATCTGAGCCGAATTTTCTGATGCCGTTTCGATGAACTGATCAAAGCTGACATTAGATTCTTGGCCTGCGATATCCGACAACGCCCGAATAACTAGAAACGGAACCTCAAAGCGGTAACAGGTCTGTGCAATGGCAGCCGCTTCCATCTCTGCAGCTTTCATCGTAGGAAAGTTGGCTCTAACCTTCTCAACATGCTCTGGATCGCTCATAAAGGCATCACCGGTCGCGATTAAACCACGCTGACATGCGGTGTTTTCAAACTGAGCTATAGACTCTTCAGCCACCTTAAGTAGCAACTCATCCGCTAGGTAAGCGGCAGGCATTCTAGCCATTTGACCGATCTCGTAGCCAAATACGGTTAGGTCAACATCGTGGTGACGAACCTCATCAGAGATCACCACATCCCCTACTTTCAACGTTGGATCAAAGCCACCAGCAGAACCTGTGTTAATCACACAGCTTGGTTTAAAGTGATCTAACAGCAAGGTGGTACCCACTGCAGCATTGACCTTACCGATGCCCGATTTAAGCAGCACCACGTCGACACCGTCGATCTGCCCTGAAAAAAAAGTAAAGCCTGCGATTTCACTTACTTGTAAAGATTGAATACTGTTTTTTAGGCGTTCAATCTCCTGATCCATGGCACCAATCAGTGCGATGACGGGGCTATTTTTAAGTGCGCTCTCTAAACTGGATGAAGTGGCATTGTCAGTTTGGATCTTGGCATTGATATCGTCAGGACGGCTCATCAGGAACTCTTAAGGTTTGGACTAATAAGGTGTAAATTCTAACACGATTTATTAGGACTTATTCAGCCCTATCGCTTCGTATAACCGCTCTATATCAACAGGTAGATCGGCATGAATTGTCATCAGTTCATCAGTCACTGGATGGGAAAACTGAATCGATCTCGCCATTAATACCAATCGATGAAGGTTGAAATGGTCTCGAAACATACGATTATGACGCCCCTCTCCGTATTTGGTATCGCCAATAATGGGGTGAAGATGGTGCTTCATGTGACGGCGAATTTGGTGCTTACGCCCTGTGTGCGGGAAACAGGCTACAAGGCTGTAGCGGGATGTTGAGTAGCGCCCAACCGGAATATCCAGCTCAGTTTGCGCGATGACTTCAAAGTCGGTTACCGCCTCTTTGGCCTCTTTATCCTGGCTTGCTAGGGGATCTGCATATTTATCGTATTTGGGCACCAATGCATGATCAATTCTGCCCTGGGGTTCACTAAACCACCCTCTTACAAGACACTCGTACTCTTTTTTTACACCTCTGGCCTGAAACTGCTCTTGCATTGTTTTCGATGACTCAAGCTCTTTACCAACCAACATAACCCCACTAGTTGCCCTATCAAGTCGGTGGATAGTATGCAGCTTTTCAGCATTAAAGTGCTCTTTCAGCAGGCCCATTAAGGTGGGTTCATCAGGCTTTGTAATCCAACTCGGATGAACCAATAAACCCGAGGGTTTATCTACTGCTATAAGATAGTCATCTTCGAAGAGTATAGAGAGTTGCATGTCGGTTTCCTTGTGTTGCCGCCATGATACCTATTCGTGAAAAAAACCACAGTGGGAGTTTCTAAATATATTTTTGTTGCGGTGCACAAAAAGGTTTGACAGTTAGCAAAAACCACAATATATTGACCCTATGGTGCAGTGCACAATAAATTAAATTAGGAGTATGACTCATGATGAACGAACTAAAAGATAGCATGAAGCCAATGATGGCGATGGCTGAGATCAACAAGAAGACTGCTGAAGCCCTAATTGGTCTTCAATCATCTTATGTAACAGAGGTTGTTAACGCATCTCTTTCACAGATGAAATCTCTAACTGAAGTTAAAGATCCAAAAGCAGCTCTAGAACTTCAAGTTAAATACTTGAAAGAAGCTGAAGCTAAAATGACTGAAGTTGCTGAGAAAGAGATCGCAGCACTTGCAGCCGCTAAAGCTGAATTGACTGAACTGATGGAACAGAGTGTAGAAGATTACGCTTCAGCTCCAATGTTCGAAGAACTAAAAAAGTTCATGTCTGCTAAAGCATAATGAGCAACTAAACATCACTGCACTTTGCATAGCAGAATGCTGTGATTTTAAAAAAGAGAGCTACGGCTCTCTTTTTTGTCTCTTAACGGCACTAAGGAGTCATTAAGTTGACTCAAGTCTCCTAGAGACTAAGCATCAATTTCGGGACAAAGCCGCCCTTTAACGATCAGATGATGCCAAGTTCTCCCGAGTAACAGCCGCTTGTATACAGGCCACCAGATCCTCTTTAAGGTAGGGTTTGCCGATTACGCAATCGAACCCCGCATCCATGTACTGCGCGACATCTTCCCTCATCACATTTGCTGTACAGGCGATGATAGGTTTAGGGTAATCAACAGTCTTCAGCGCATGCAGTGCTGATAGGCCATCCATGACAGGCATCTGTATATCGAGAAACACAAGGTCGTAGTCCTCAGACAGCGCTCGCTCAACGGCCAACTCACCGTTTTCGACCTCATCGATTGTATAGGGGCAATCTTTGAGCAAAGCGTTGAAGATCATCCGATTCGTCATAACATCTTCAGCCAATAGGATTCTCGCTGGCTGAAGCTTCGTCTTATCGATAGAGCCTCTCTTGTCCGTGCGCGCTAGTGTGGTTTGAGGCAGCCTTAAGACAACCGTAAAAGTCGTTCCTACGCCCACGGTAGACACGAGTGTGATCGATCCGCCCATCAACTCCACCAACCGCTTAGCGATTGGCAAGCCCAATCCTGTGCCGCTGCGCTCGACGGCACGCGAGCCTTCCACTTGTTCAAACGGCTCAAATATGGCGCTCAGTTTGTCTTCAGGAATACCTACCCCTGTATCAGTGATCGTAATTACCACTTCCTCGGGGTTATTGCCTACCTGAGCATCCAGAGTCACCGAACCCGTGGTAGTGAACTTGACCGCATTCGAGAGAAAATTTCGTAAAACCTGAGCGAGACGGGTACGGTCGATCAAACGAGTCTGGTTAGCGAGTTCAGGAGAGCAAGAACCCGATAAGGCGATCCCCTTATTCAAAGCTACCGCTCTCATTTCTGAAGCTACGAGGGAAACCATTTCCGCAACACTACTGGGCTCAGGGTATATTTCAACTTTGTCCTCGGCCATCTTAGACAGATCCAATATGTCATTCACGATAGCGATAATGGAGTGGTAGCTCTGCAAAGCAAGGTTGGTGTAACGCGCTACAGTGCTTTGATCCTCAAGCCTTCCTCGTATAACTTGCAACGAGCCGAAAATGCCATTAAGTGGTGTTCGAATTTCGTGTGACATATTCGCTAGAAATTGGTTTTTATGTCGGTTGGCCAATTCAAGCTGTTCGGTCTTCACTTCCAGCTCTTTGCGTGCTTGGACCAGAAGGGTTACGTCCTCATGCGAACCAGTAAATCTTACTGGCATTCCGTCTGAATCACGTTCCATTACCTGACCGCGATCTAAAATGTAGAGCCACGAGCCGTTTTTATGACGCATACGGTGAGTATTTGTGTAGAACTCAGTGCGCCCTTCAATGTGAGCGGTAATGTCAGCGTAACATTGACCGAGGTCGTCGGGATGAACTCTTGACCTCCAACTTTCTACGTTGGGCTCTATTTCATCGAGGTGGTAGCCCAACATCTGGCACCACCGTTCATCAAACACCACGTCCCCCGTCTGCGGATTCCAATCCCAAAGCCCGAGTCCTGTTCCTTTGAGAACTAAGGCCAACCTCTGCGAGGCATCATAAGTAAAGTCTTCCGAATTCATTTCAACAGTCCTTTCCACAGCTCTTACCGCGCAACTCCTTGCAATACACATAGACCAGATGAAGATGAATCCCTTGGGTCTTCTAGAAAGAGTCTTCGCAATGTTTTAACAACTATAGTCCCAAGTGCGCCACTTGGAAATTGGTATCAGTTAAACGCGGTGCCCATGAAATGTCTTTTGTGGGTCGAAAATACCTGTTTTAAACTCGCAGACATCGGCAGTTAAATGTTGCCTACACAGTAAAATATACGCTTAAGTTTTAGGCACTTTTACTTAAACCGTATACATCTTCAGATGCAAGCGCCCGGTTCCGGTTCCGGTTCCGGTTCCCTTAATCTTACGAATTGTTAGAAGATCTACACTGCCACACTCCACTTTTGCGTCATTTCCATTAGGGCGCTCAACTGCACTGGTTTCGGGAGGAAATCATTCATTCCCGCCTGCATACACTTCACGCGATCATCGTTAGAAGCGTTGGCAGTCATCGCAACAATGGGCAGTGTTGCGAACTCATTGCCGAGTTCTCGAATCCTTTTAGTTGCAGTTAGACCATCCATCTCTGGCATCTGCAGATCCATGTAAACTAGATCGAACTTCATACTTTGTACGAGGTCCAGCGCTTCACGGCCGTTGTTCGCTACCTCAACGCGGTGTCCCATCCTCTCAAAATACTTACGAGCAATGAGTTGGTTCATCAGCATATCTTCAACCAATAAGATATGTTTCGAGGCACGCTTCTCATCGACTGTCATTTCAACCGGTTCGGTAACAACTTGCGTCTCACCTAGATACTCAATTGGCACTTCAAAGATAAACTCACTGCCCTTGCCTAATTCGCTGATGCAGCGAATCGATCCACCCATCTGCTCCACAATACTCTTGCAGATCGAAAGGCCCAGACCAGTGCCACCGCAGCGTTTGGATATTGATGAGTCAGCCTGCACAAACTGAGCAAAAAGCCGTTGTTTTGACCCATCTGGAATACCTATCCCCGTATCCTTCACGCGGACCTTTAATGACTTTGTGGAGCTTCCAACCATTGAGGCCTGAATACATATTTCGCCAGCATCCGTAAATTTGACAGCATTACTGAGCAGATTCATCAATACCTGCCGGATTCTGAAGGGGTCAGACTTCATGACAGCATTCGGACTCAAATCGAAGTCGTGAACACAATTTAGCCCCTTCTCACTGAGACTCGAGCCAAACATATCGACCACTTCGGTCAATAGCTGTTGAGGCTTGAATTCGATATTCTCAAACCTCATCTGTTTTGAGTCAAGTTTTGAGAGGTCCAAGATATCGTCAATTACGTGCATTAACGCTGCGGATGAGCTCTTCAAGACGCCGACTAATTGCGCCTGTTCTTGATCGAGTTTGGAGGCACTTAACAATTCGCCCACGCCTATAACCGCATTCATCGGCGTACGTATCTCGTGGCTCATGTTAGCCAGGAACTCGCTCTTAACCTGACTCGCTTTTTCTGCCAACGCCGTAGACTGCTCCAGCGAACGTGTTTTAGATCGCACTTGCGCAGCTAGTCGCTCAGACTGCTCCACCTCATTACGGTAGACCCTCCAAAGAATGAACAGCGATACGATCGCCCCTAGACCCATCAACAGCTCCAGAACGAAGGCGGTACGCTCTGCATTGCTTATGCTCGTGAGGGTTCGTTCATTGACCGCTGAATAGAACTCAGCGATCGGTGCCATGACTTCCTTCTTGAAGCGGTGGTATTCCGTGCTATGCACAAGGTCGATAGCTTGCTTATGCACCGCCGAACCTGATGTATCACTTTCGACCAGGCGCATCGCCTCCATTTCGAGTCGAGCGAGACTGTCAGATGCAGCTTTGGCGTTTTGCAGCATTTCAATTTCTTGCTCTGTCATGCCCGCAGCACGAATCAAATCCGGGAACGGTATTGCCTCACCAAAACCGTAGGGTCGCGGCTCGTTGGAAACGAAAAGATCCCAATAGATCTGCCCTAAATATTCGGGTCGTGGGGATTTACCATCACGGACATTTAGGATTTCGTAAAAGTGCTCTTTGTAGATAGGATCGCGAGTCACCACATAGGTGCGAATCATTCGTGTAAGATCATCAGACGTCTGTCGCAGTTCATCGGCCAGTAACAGAGCCCTACGGTGTTCTGCATGAGCCGCAGAGACACTATCTTTGGTATTGTTCAGCAGAACAAACAGCAGAAAAATCCCGAAGATTGTGAACAGTAACAGCAGTGACTTTCTAACTTGAGCCATTACGAAAAGCATCCTTTTAGCACAGATATACGGCGCAGTTGCGGCACCGCTAAATCCGTTAGCATTGTGCAGAGTGAGATATATTTGCGTCAGCCAACTAGACGTCACCCGATTTAGAAGGCTCGTCTCAGTATAGTTAACGCAAAGATCTTCGCGCAAATTATCCCAAGCCAGAACAAGCTAAAATCACCTCTCCATAATATCGAACCCGCAAGTTTAATCAAGCTGGCTTGCCGACGAATTCAAAGATTCCTACTAAGTGTCTTTAGTTAATCTTGCGAGCACAACTGACTTGATCCATGAAATGACTCAAAAGGGTCGTTAATTGCCAGCCAGACTTAATGCACCAATAGTGGTGCATGAACGCGCGCATATCGTTCTATCGAATTTTGTTGGCTGTGCAAAGCTGTTTGGTAAGCTAATAGGCGCAGTGAGCTTCGTTTAATGGCTCTTAACGAGTAGTTACCCTTATCACTAAGAATGGCGATCTCTTTAGACATTGCCTCTTTAAGATCCTTAGCGTCCATCATCAGCGTTTCTAGTTCGAAGCTTGCTAAGTAATTTGAATCGTTTTGTGAAAGTTGCATATCAATCCCCTTATTATTGTTGGTGCGATTGATTAGGTTAAGCAAATGGCGTGCCAACTTTTGCAAAATAAAAAACCCGGCAAAAGCCGGGTTTTCAAATCAAACATCAATTAAGCATGTTTCTTCCAATGGTAGTGGTAGTAGACCACCGGAATTACGACTAAGGTCAGTATGGTTGATACCATCAAACCGAAGATCAATGAAACTGCAAGACCACCGAAGATTGGATCGTCAATGATAAAGAAGCCACCCATCATCGCAGCGACTGCGGTGAGTGCAATGGGTAACGAACGAACTGCAGCCGCATTAATCGTTGCTTCTTGGAAACTCATGCCCTCTTTCACTTGTTGCTGAATGAAATCCACCAACAGTATGGAGTTTCGAACAATGATGCCGGCCAGTGCAATCATGCCGATCATAGAAGGCGCCGTGAACTGCTGCCCCAGTATCGCGTGACCTGGCATGATGCCGATAATCGTTAGAGGAATCGGAGCCATGATAATCAATGGGATGCCGTAAGAACGGAACTGAGCAACAACCAGTAGGTAGATCATGATCAGACCGACTGAGTAGGCAATACCCATATCTCGGAAGGTTTCAAAGGTGATCTGCCACTCGCCGTCCCACTTCAAGCTCCACTCATAGGGATCAGAAGGTTCTGAGAAGAAGAAACGCTCTATCGGATTACCACTTGGTGCGACGTCATCCAGCTTCGATTCAATCTCAAATAGACCATAGAGCGGGCTATCCGTATCACCTGCCACATCACCGGTGACGTAAACAACAGGCAGTAGATCTTTGTGGTAAACACTCTGCTCTACTTGCGTATCGATACGCTGAGTAACATCAGCCAAAGATACTAAGGTGCCTTTATCTGATCGAACTTGAATAGACTCAATCTTAGCGATGTTTGCCTTATCTTGGTCACCCAGCTTAAGCGTTAATGGCACGGGAACGCGTGAGTTGTCATCATGCAGGTATCCCAAGCTTTCACCGCGGATCGCACTGTTTAGTGCCGCAACAATGGTCGCATCTGCTACACCAAAGTGCGCTGCACGAACGCGATCAATCGCAAAGATCTCTTTAGTCTGTTGGGCCTCAATGCTGTCATCGACATCGACCACGCCATCGGTAGACTCAAATTGCGCGCGAACTTGTTTGGCTACGTCAATTTGACCCTGCTTATCCAGACCATAGATCTCTGCCACTAGAGGTGCCATAACCGGAGGCCCTGGCGGCATCTCGACGACCTTCACGTTGGCGTTGAATTGCTTAGCCGTGTCGGCAAGCAGAGCGCGTGCCTCAAGCGCTATTTCGTGACTCTTACGATCACGTAACGCCTTATCACTGAGGTTAACTTGAATGTCACCCATATGAGGTGCTGAACGCAAGTAGTACTGACGAACTAAACCGTTGAAGTTAATCGGTGAGGCAGACCCTGAGTAGATTTGGAAATCTTTCAGCTCAGGAAGTGCCTGCAGATCCTCTGCCAACTCAGTTAAGACACGCTGCGTCTGCTCTAGAGAGGTTCCCTCTGGCATATCAACGATAACCTGGAACTCACTCTTGTTATCGAAGGGTAGCATCTTAAGAATGACCGACTGATTAACAACTAAGTAGACGGATCCACCGATCATCGCCAGAATTGATACCAGCAAAAGGTAACGGTTCAACGCTCCTTTGCCTTGACGTAGCATCGGTGTCAGTAGCTTAACAAATAGACCTTTGAAGCGAGATTCAGAGTGGCCATGGTCCGCTGAATGACCTGTTTCAACATGACGTCTAAACAGCTTCAAAAAGAGCCAAGGGGTCAAGATGAAGGCGACGGCTAGTGAGATCAGCATACCTGTTGAGGCGTTGATCGGAATCGGCAACATGTAAGGGCCCATCAAGCCGCTGACAAAGGCCATAGGCAGTAGGGCTGCAATGACAGTAAAGGTTGCCAATATTGTTGGGCCACCCACTTCATCGACTGCAAGGGGAATCGCTTCACGTAGTGATTTAACACCCATCGACATATGACGGTGTATGTTTTCTACAACGACAATGGCATCGTCAACCAAAATGCCGATCGAGAAGATCAACGCAAATAGCGACACTCGGTTAAGGGTAAAGCCCCATGCCCATGAGGCAAAGAGTGTAATAGCCAAGGTGACGATAACGGCAATGCCCACCACAATAGCTTCACGAACACCCAGTGCAAATAGCACTAGGACGATGACCGACAGCGTAGCGAAAATCAGCTTTTTGATTAGGGTTTGCGCCTTATCATCAGCTGTCTCACCATAGTTACGGGTAATCGTTGTCTCGATGTTATCCGGAACATAGATACCCTGAATCGCTTCAAATCGATCGATCAATGCATCAGCGACTTCAACCGCGTTCTCACCCGGTTTCTTTGCCACGGCAATGGTGATTGCAGGGGTCAATGCAGTCTGATCTGCTGCAGCCTGCCCAGTACCAAAAGAGACGTATTGATTCGGTTGTTCTGGAGCATCGTAGATATTAGCAATGTCGCGAAGGTAAACCGGTGCGCCATTTCGAACGTTTATCACTAGGTTTTTAACCTCTGAGACATCCTGAAGTAGTTGACCTGCTTGAACTCGAATGGCGCTGTTCGCTTTGACGCGATCACCAGTATCGGCTGTCACATTAGCGTATTGCAACTTAGCGCGAACATCATCCAAAGTAACCGAGAGTGCCGCCATCTTGACTGGATCGAAGTCGATCTGAATGGCACGGTTAGCGCCGCCAATCACAGTGATATCGCGGGTTCCTTCAACTCGCTGAAGCTCAGACTGAATCGTATGAGCGACGTTCAATAGATCGGCACTGCTAACTGATTCATCACGACTCCATAAGGTCGCAGCTAGAACTGGTACATCATCAATGCCCTTAGGTTTGATGACCGGTTCACCAATACCCATATTCGGCGGGAAGATATCTCTGTTCGAGTAGAAGGCGTTATAGAGACGGACAATCGCATCGGTTCTTGGCTCGCCGACCTCAAAACGAACCGTCAACAGCGCCATGCCTGGGCTGGAAACAGAGTAGATGTTTTTGACGCCACTGATCTCTGACACCACCTGCTCTGCAGATGTGGTGATAAGCGACTCTACTTCAGCAACACTTGCGCCTGGAAAAGGAATCATCACGTTGGCAAAGGTGACGTTGATCTGTGGTTCCTCCTCACGCGGTGTCACCAGCGCGGCAAAAAGACCTAGCAGAAGACCCACGATCGCCAGTAGCGGGGTAATTTCAGTCGTTAAAAAACTCTTGGCAATTCGTCCCGATATGCCCAGTGTTTGAGTGTCATTACTCTGCACGATTCGCCTCCTTATAAATTGAGGCCGCTTTAATAGGATCAAGTGCTACGGTTTCGCCCTCTGCGAGACCAGAGATAATTTCTACCTGTTCACCAGCAGTTTGACCGGTTCTGATGTATCTAAATTGGAGAGCTGAATCGCCTGAAGCCACATAAACACCTTCCACTTCACCACGAGTCGCTATAGATGACTTAGGCAGAGTCAGCACAGGCTCTTCATCAATGGTAAATTGAACACGTGCTAACTCACCTGGAAGCGGCATTTGAGCAGGGTCACCCGCTGGTAACGTTAGAAGCAGTGTAAAGGTATGACTTAGTGGATCGGCTGTCGGAATTAAGCGTTGATCGACAGGTTCTACAACCTGATCACCCAACACAACATTAACAAACTGACTCTGTTTGGCATCGACCAGGTTGGCTTGCGGGATTTGAACTCGAACACGTAATCTATCCAGTGCAATCCCCTCTATCAATGGTGTACCTGGTTGTACCGTCTCCCCTTCAGAAACTAGCTTGTTAACCACTACACCTGAATAGGGCGCGATTACCTCAGTGTAATCAAAACGAGCACGGGCATTAGAAACCTGAGCTTTTGCTGCATCGAGTCTTGCTTTGGCTGCATCACGTTGTTGGCGAGCGCTGTCTACAGGCGCGATCGCGACCAATTTGCGCTCAAACAGTGCGGTTAAACGATCCAATTGACGAGTAGCTTCATCAAAAGCGGTTTGTGCTTCATTGAGAGAAGCTCTTGCAGCATCCAGCCCTGCGCGCTGTTCACTCTGTGTTAGGCGAGCTATCACACTGCCCTGCTCAACAAAATCGCCATAATCAAAAGGTAATTCTAGAATTCGACCAGAAGTTTGTGCGGCAACAATAGCTCGATTAACCGCTTCCACAGTCCCGTCGAATTCGACCTTGATCGGTTGCTGAATAATTTTGGTCTCAGTAAACGCTAGCTCTTGGGCTGAAGCCAGTTGCGTTAGTGAAATGGTTGTCACTAGGGTGCACGCGGTCACTGCTAGGTTAACGGCCTTTCTGATCTGCATATCAAACACTCTATTCGTTTATAAGGGTTAAGTTCCGGTAATAATATATTAGGCAAAACTAATATAAAAGATTTTTTAATATTTTCTGTACTTTCTGAATGCCCTGCTACACTGAATGAAATTCAATCTATTAACAGAGATTATGAAAGTACTGATTGCCGACGACGATAAAGTCTTAAGAATGCTGATGGAGCGCCAACTTGAGGGTTGGGGCTTTGACGTAATGACCGCGCAGGATGGTGAAGAGGCATTTGAAATTCTGACAACAGAAGCAGAACCTCCACGTATGCTCGTTCTTGATTGGGAGATGCCCAATCTGGATGGCATAGAGCTTTGTCGTAAAATCAGAGCGCTTGAGAGTAATGACCCACCCTACATTGTGTTGGTCACTGCACACTCCGATCAAGAGCACTTGGCAACTGCACTGCAAGCCGGAGCTAACGACTACATCAGCAAACCTACTAAACCCGTTGAGTTGCGCGCACGACTGGGCGTTGGTTTACGAACTTTAGAGCTGCAAAATCGACTCAATATTGCCAATGAGATGCTCGCCTACAAGGCAGAGCATGATGAGCTGACCGGTTTGCAAAATCGCGCCTCTCTGATCGAGCATCTTGATAATGAAATTGAACGAACTAAACGAACCGGTGAGCCATTAGCACTGGCCATTTGCGATATCGACTTTTTTAAACGGGTAAACGATACCTATGGACACCCCGTTGGCGACAGAGTGCTTAAAGAGTTTGCTGATCGAATGAAAGAGACATTTAGACCCTATGATCTAGTGTCACGATACGGCGGTGAAGAGTTTGTTGTCTGCTGTACGGCGCTTGAATCAGATCCTAAAGCGATTTTCGAGCGATTCAGAGAGGTGATTGAATCAACGACCTTCTTAGAGAGCGATCTTTCTTTAGGAGTAACCGTCAGTGTCGGAATTGCGACCTTTGATGGCATCAGCACAATGACAACAAAAGAGATCATGCTGGGGCTGATCAGCGATAGTGACAAAGCACTTTACGCAGCCAAACACTCAGGCCGAAATCAGGTCGTGATGTATGATTCTGTAATACACTCTGACTCTGAAAAATCTGAAGAAGCCCTTACCGATGGCCAGATTTGCTAAACAGTGCATCCCCCATCTGATCAATCGTCATTTTTGCTTTGTTCATGGTGACCTCTACACAGATCTCTTTTGATGCCATGCTGTCAGCACGAATAAACGGCTGTTCCAACCATTGGCCATCAATCTCCTTGGAGATCATGCCACCCACACCATAGCCGCCATCCACTTTTCTCGGTTTGACTGAAACCTTGAACCCTTTGTATTCAAACTCCGAAGCCACCGGCTCTTCAACAGGGTCTGAACGGAGAAGTTTTTTTATAAACTCAATCACTTGGATACCTCTACAGGGGTGACGACCCCCTCAAATTGGATTAAACGTTTAGATAACTCAGAGAGAGCCTCTCTGTCTCGTCCTGTGGTCAGTATCTCTAATTTACCCGCTTGATTGGAGAGAGAGAGTAATTTCTGTTCAGTTAAACGACGTTTAACTTCGAGCGCGATCGATTCCGATGTGTCGATCACCTTAACTGGATGACTGAACAACTCGCTGATCTCTTTCTCAACAAATCCATAATGCGTACATCCAAGCGCTAAGGTATCAATATCGGCTGCTTCAAACTGATCAATATAAGTGGTTAGTAGTGTGCTGAGTTGTTGATTGGTGGTGTTTGGGTTTTCAATTAATTCGACCAATCCAGGGCAGCCAAGTGCTGTAATCGACTCTGCTTGCTGTTTAAGCTGGGAGACCAATCGTTGGAACTTCTGACTCTCTACCGTGTATTGAGTTGCCAGAACGCCAACGCGTTTTGACTGACTCATCTTAATGGCAGGCTTTAGTCCGGGTTCAACACCAATGATCGGTAAGGAGAATAGCTCTCTGCACTCGTGAACAGCAGCAGCGGTTGCTGTATTACACGCGATCACAATCGCCTTGGCGCCCTTCTCAATGAGGTAAGAGACGATCTGAACCACCCTCTCACGGATCACTGCATCGCTCTTATCACCATAGGGTGCATAGCCACTGTCAGCGATATACAGGTAGGACTCATTGGGTAGGTTGTTAAGGCAAGCGGATAAGATACTTAACCCGCCCACTCCTGAATCAAAGACTCCAATCGGAGCGTGTTCATATGGATTCATTAATCGTCAAATACAGATCTAAAGTTACGAATAAGTTTAACGCAGAATGATATGAGATGGTCAGAATAATTATTTTTGTGCAATGCACAAAAAAGTGTTGATTGTTTTTTAGTCAATGTCTAATATGGCGTCAAATGTTGCAGTGCAACAAACTTTTTAGATAGAAACTTAAAGACCTCGGAGGTCACCATGTACAACGAAATGATGAACCAGTTCAAAGCACAGATGGCTCCTTTCACTAAAGCAGCTGAAATCAACAAACAAACTGCTGAAAAACTATTCGGCATGCAGCAAACTGTTGCTACAGAGATGCTAAACCGTGGTCTTGAGCATGTTAAAGCATTGACTGAATCAAAAGAGCCAAAAGCTGCTCTAGAACTTCAGGTTGCTTTCTTTAAAGAGATGGAAGCAAAACTAAACACTGTTGCTGAAGAAGAGATCTCTGCTCTAATGGCTGCAAAAGCTGAACTGACTGAAATCTTCGAAAAGTCTACTCAAGAGATGACAGAAGAAGCGATGGCTCAGTTCTCTAAGTTCGACCTAGCGAAATTCGATCTAGCACAGTTCGACCTTTCTAAATTCGACATGAAAAACTTTGATCTTTCAAACTTCATGCCTTCAGTTGAAGCGGCTAAACCAGCTGCAAAAACAACTCGTAAAGCGGCTGCTCCAAAAGCAACTGCTTAATCGATCAGTCGATACAAAAAAGCCGCTTGAGATACCTCAAGCGGCTTTTTTAGTTTTAGAGATTAGCTTGTTAAATTAGCTAAGCTGAGCTTTTGCCCACTCAACCACCACTGCTTCACCCTCATCCAAGTGAGGCTCGAGTTCGGACAAGCTTTCAACTAGTGCGGAAACAGTCGGTCTAACGATGTTGAGATGACCTACCTTACGACCAGGACGGATCTCTTTACCATACCAGTGCACATGAGCGCCCTGTACCGCCAGCCACTCTGCTTTCCAGTCTCGTCCAAGCAAGTTATACATCATAGAGACACCACGAAACTCAGGGGTGATCAAAGGTAAACCAGCAAGCGCTCTTAGGTGCAATTCAAACTGACTGACACTAGCACCCTCTTGGCTCCAGTGTCCGGAGTTATGGACACGTGGCGCTAACTCATTAACCAATAATTCACCATCGACAACAAAACACTCCATCGCCATGACGCCGATGTAGTCAAAGTCATCCATGATCGATCCCAGCCAACCTTCAGCACTTGCTTGCATCGCAGGGTCATTATCTAACCCAGGAATACTCGCACGCAAAATGCCGTCTTGATGCCAGTTACGCGTCAATGGGTAGAAGACCTTCTCACCCTGTGCATTTCGTGCGCCAACTAACGACACCTCATGTGAGAACGGGATCATCGCTTCAGCGATGGCAATGCCATCCCATTCAGCAAGAATCTCATCACCCTGCTTCCAGCGCCATTGACCACGCCCATCGTAACCACCCATACGAGCCTTTACGACGGCACGCTCACCCAGAGAGGATAGCGACTCGGCAATGGATGCATCGGCACTGTTTAAATCAACCCAAGGGGCCGTTGGGACATTAAGGCGATCTAAGGTCGATTTCTGACGAAAACGATCAATGACCTGATATAGAGCCGCATCGTTGCGAAAGTTTGGGTGAGATTTAAGCTGATTACCGACAGGGTTCTCAGGCCAGTGCTCAATCTCTACCGAGATAACGTCGTCGTCATTCAACTCGACTAGTTGATCACCTATCGGGTGAATAGGTTGTACTTCAAGCTGCAGGGGTGCACCTGCTTGCTGAAGCATTTGACCTAGTTGACCATTACCGGCAATGACAATACGTGGCAACTGCATGCTTAACCTCGTGGATCTGGATTATCTAGAACCGTTTGGCTCTGTTCATTACGCCAATTTTGCAGACGAACGGCGAGCTCTGCATCTGTTGTTGCTAGCATCTGAGAGGCCAGTAGCGCGGCATTAAATGCACCTGCTCCACCGATAGCCAGGGTTCCAACAGGAATACCACGTGGCATCTGAACAATGGATAGAAGACTGTCTTGGCCGCTCAATGCCTTGCTCTGCACAGGCACACCCAGCACAGGCACAATGGTTTTAGCAGCAATCATACCTGGGAGGTGAGCCGCACCACCAGCACCGGCAATAATAACTTTGATGCCATTGTCGGCAGCTTGTTCAGCAAAGCGGAACATCTTATCTGGGGTGCGATGTGCCGATACCACTTCAGCGGTGTACTCGACACCCAGTACATCTAGCATCTTGGCGGCTTCTTCCATGGTTGGCCAGTCTGATTTAGACCCCATAACTATTGCAACGCGGGCGCTCATTCATTTCTCCATATCGAGTTTGATCTCGAAAAATAGGCAGTCGGTATCGACAAAAAAATAAGCGTGAAATTATAGCAAGAAAGAGTCAGCCAGACCTACCCTTTTAAACCAGTGCTGACTGAAAGTTGAAGATCAACACCAGTATTACAAGGCTAACAGGAATACTGGTAATGGTAAGAGCGGCAATACGATCGACAGGACCGCCATATCGAACCGTTAGAACATAACTCATCACAGCAACCGGCATCGACATCTGAATAAGCAGTGAGAGCGCTGCAGTGGTATCGATAGTAATTAGGGATACAACCAGCCAGGCAATCAAAAAACCCGACAAGGGTCGGTAGATGGATAAACCTGCAATGATGCCAACCTGACGGGCACCCCCTATCTTTAAACGGGCTAATGAGCGGCCTAACAACATGACCATAATCGGTATGGCTATACCGGAGATAGAATCTAAAGCACGACTGATAGGCACAGGAATCGTCAAATCCATCGATACCACGATTGCACCTGACAAGAGTGCTAACAGAGGCATATTGGTGACCAGTGAGCGCCAATTGTATTGGCCTGACATGGCGGTGGTCCCTAATGTCCAGTGACTAAGCGTCACAGTTGTTGAAATGATGACCGCAGATGCCAGAGCCTCAGGCCCCAACAGTGCAAAGACCAGTGGAATACCTAAATTGCCCGTATTGGGGTTGACCAGTGTCGAGAGATAGAAGCGCGGTGAGGTGTTAAGCAGCTTGCAAAAAATGGCGATCAGAGTAGCACCGACCGCTAAGCAGAGAGCGGTCACTCCCATCAAATACCCCATCTCTGTGACGGGAACTTTCATCTGAGTCACCGAGGTAAACACCAGAGCGGGCAAGGCGATCTGGCTGGAGAGCATGGCCAAACCAGGGTGTTCTAGGTAGTCCGTTTTTCGTGCCAGAAAGAAACCAAGGACGGCGATCAAAAAAACCGGAGTAATAGCAGAGATAAAAGCTGTAAACATGGAGTCACTATCTTAATGTTGGATGATGATTATACAGTTGTCCGCAAATAGATAGGCAACTATCATTGAGCGATTCTTCTTTAAGCTGGATCAAACATGACTCAGAGACTCTCCCCTTCAACGATTTTCCTGATCGCCAGTGGCTGCCTATTATTGATGATCTCCTTTGGTATACGGTCGAGTTATGGTTTGTACATGCGTCCTATTGAGGCTTCAACCGACTGGGGGCGTGACATCATAGGCTTTGCCCTAGCCTTGCAAAACCTGAGCTGGGGAATTATGTCGGTTTTCACTGGCGGGCTTGCCGACCGTTTCGGAAATCGCAACGTCCTGTTTGGTGGCGCACTGGTCTATGCCCTAGGTGTTTATCTAACAGCTGGTGTGTCGGATCTTTTCACGCTTAATGCAGGATTAGGGTTTCTCGTGGGTGCTGGCGTCGCCGGCACTTCGTTTGGCATCGTTCTTCCTGCTTTAGTTCAATCCGTTCCACCAGAACGACGTGACTGGGTACTCGGTTTGGGCACCGCTTGTGGCTCTGCTGGTCAATTTGCGCTTGTTCCATTGGTTCAGATGTTTATCTCTGATTTTGGCTGGATCAACTCACTGCATATTCTAACGGCTATCGCACTATTGATGATGTTGTTAGCCATTCCTCTGAATGCTAAAAAAAGTTCTGTCATTAAAGAGACGGATCAAGGATTTGCTGAAACAGTGCGATTAGCCGCTGGTCACAAATCCTACTGGCTTCTGGTATTTGGCTTCTTTGTCTGTGGCTTTCACGTCGCATTTATTACAGCGCACATGCCAGCCTATTTATCAGATTTAGGCTTCGCGCATCAGGTCGGTGCTTGGTCTCTCTCATTGATTGGTCTGTTCAATATCGCTGGGGCGTTCTGGGCCGGCAATATCTGTCGCAAGCACTCACGATCGAAGCTACTGGTGGCAATCTACGGAGGAAGAACGATTGCGATCGCCCTCTTCTTGATATTCCCTATCACGCTGACATCGGTACTTATCTTCAGTGCTGTGATGGGGCTTCTCTGGCTGGCAACTGTTCCTCCAACCTCCGGCATCGTTATGAATATGTTTGGTACACGATACATGGCCACCCTATATGGCTTCGTATTCTTTAGCCACCAAGTGGGTAGCTTCTCTGGCGTCTGGTTAGGTGGCTATCTCTATGAAACCTATGGCCATTATGAGTACATCTGGTGGGCCGGTATCTTCTTTGGTTTGATGGCTGTTCTACTTCACTGGCCAATTGATGAAAAACCACACCCCTCTTTCGTAACCCAAGAGAGTTAAAGTTCGGTTTTTAGGAACCACAAGGATGTATTTTTCGTAACAAAATAAACAGAGGGAAATACTGATGAGCCACAAAATAGATTACTACCTGTCACCGATCTCACCCTTTACTTGCCTAGCCGGTGATCTGTTGGATACACAAGCACCCGCTGAGGTCGTGTATCACCCATTCGATATTGGCCGTCTATTTGCTGCAACTGGGGGTGTGCCGGTTCCTCAGCGATCGCCTCAACGTCAAGCTTACCGTTTAGCTGAACTCGCTCGGATTCAAAAACAACGCGGAATTACTATTAACCTCAAGCCAAAGTACTTCCCAGTGGATGGTCGTCCTGCCTCTAAACTACTACTTGCAGTTAGGGATGCAGGGTCGGATGTGCCAGGTTTGGCTCGAGCACTCTTAAGTGCCGTATGGCAGAGAGATCTGAATATTGCAGAGGACGCTGTGTTAGCTCGACTTCTCGATGAACTGGGTATTGATTCAGCTCTATTAGAGCAATCAAAAGGCTTAGATGATCAGTTGGACAAAGAGACTGACGAAGCCATTGAGGCTGGTGTCTTTGGCAGCCCCTTCTACATCGTAGACGGGGAACCTTTCTGGGGACAGGATCGTCTAGAACAGGCGATCGAAAGAGCCAAAAGTTAAATTGTCGCGGTTTGCCCTTCGGGCAATTCGCTCCTACAAACGGAGCGTTAAATTGTAGGAGCGAATTGGAGCGCAGCGACAAACCGCGATCCATAGGGCCACACCTTCTATCAAGTAATAACGTCAGGTTCTGTGCGTCCTGTAAATTGCTTAATACCGATCAACTGATTCGCCAACTCGATTAAAGGTTTCAAAGCTGCTTGTGTGTCAGTAATCGACTCATCCTGAGTGAACTGATCAAGATAGACACGTAGCGTAGCACCGGCCGTGCCGGTTCCAGATAGCCGAACAACGATACGACCTCCGTTATCGAACAATATACGCACACCTTGATTATGACTGACGGAGCCGTCAACAGGGTCTGAGTAGCTGAATTGATCTGCCAGAGTCACGGTAACGCCATCAAATGCCCCTCCTGCAAGACTACCTAAAGAGGCTGTTAGCTGCTGCATCATATTGGCTGCACTGTCTGAATCGATTGATTCATAGTCATGGCGAGTAAATAGATCCCTTCCGAATAGAGACCAATGATCCTTAACCAGTTCAGAGACCGATTGACCGGTCGCGGCCAGAATATTGATCCAGCATAGAACAGCCCAAAGTCCATCTTTCTCGCGAACATGATCTGAACTGGTACCAAAACTCTCCTCACCACAGAAGCTGATACGGCCATCATCCATCAGGTTGCCAAAGAATTTCCAACCGGTAGGAGTCTCATAACAGTTGATACCGAGTTTTTCAGCCACACGGTCAACTGCACGACTGGTTGGCATTGAGCGAGCGACACCCTTTAATCCATCTTCATAGGCGGGAATCTTTTGTGCGTTCGCGGCTAAAACAGCCAAACTGTCACAAGGGTTTACATAAAAATGGTTGCCAATGATCATATTTCTATCGCCGTCCCCGTCCGAAGCGGCACCGAAATCTAACCCTTGTTCATTGACTTGTTTGACCAGTTCGGCTGCATGAACAAGATTGGGGTCGGGGTGATGACCACCAAAATCCTCTTTTGGAATCGCGTTAATAACGCTCTCTTTTGGTGCACCCAACCGGTTGATGAATATCTCTTGTGCATAAGGCCCAGTCACGGCATGCATGGCATCGAAACGAAATGTGAAATTTGAACCGCTCAAGAGCTGTTTCATGATTTTAAAATCAAACAACTCCTCCATCAGATCGGCATAATCTGTGACAGGATCAATCACCTTAATCAGCGCATTTCCAATGCTAACCTCTCCAACACTATCAAGATCTACAGGTTCAGCATCAATCGTAAAGTATCGAGTAATGGTTTCCGTCGTTTGGTGAATACTGTCCGTCTGGGTCTCACTTGCAGGGCCACCGTTGGCACGATTAAATTTAATCCCAAAGTCTTCATCAGGACCACCTGGGTTGTGACTGGCTGACAACACCAATCCACCGATTGCACCATATTTACGGATCACACAGCTGGCTGCTGGCGTTGAAAGAATTCCTGCTTGACCCACGATTAAGGTTTCAAAGCCATTGGCGATCGCCATTTTAATAATGGTTTGAATCGCCTCACGGTTGAAATAGCGACCGTCACCGCCGATCACGAGTGATTGGCCTTGACAGCTCTCTAATGAGTCAAAAACAGCCTGAACAAAATTCTCTAAGTAGTTAGGTTGTTGAAATACTTTAACCTTTTTTCGAAGGCCAGACGTACCTGGTTTCTGACCAGAGTAAGGTGTTGTTGTGATGACTTTTCTATTCATTAAGACCACATATAGATTAGGTTTAAACCATTAACGATTGGAAAGAGTTAGATAAAAACTAGCAAGATATATGCCGCTTTTTAAACATCATCTTCAACTAATTCTAAGCCGTAATATTGAAGAAACTCAGTAGCCGGCATCGGTTTACCAAATAGGAACCCCTGCACCTGATCAACACCTAATTTAAGCAGTCTATCTGCCTCCGAGGCGTTCTCAACCCCTTCTGCTACGACTGTCAGCCCCTCCGCTTTGGACAAATATACGACCATTTTCGTTAAATGCTCAGACGAGGGGTTTAGATGAATGTCTTTGATAAAGGCTCTATCTAGTTTGATGGTATCGGCGGGTAGGTTTTGAAAATAGGCGAGTGAGCTCATACCGGTACCGAAATCATCCAAAGCGATTGAATAACCTAGCTCTTTCACGGCATCTAAGGAGCGCTTTAAGTTATCCAAAGAGACGTCTGTCTCCTGTTCAGATAGCTCAATCTGTAACTCTCCGGCACTAAAACCGTACTTTTCTTGGACCTGACTCAACTCGTAGGTGACACGCAAATCCTGAAGATCATTAGCGCTTAAGTTAAATGAAACCGAGATCGGTAGACCCGACTGTTTCATCGTTTCACAAAAATGTGCGGATTGCTCAACGACACTGTTTATAAATGTAAGCCTGTATGGGGAGGACTCAAGAAGATCGACAAAATCTTTTGGTGTTAGCAAACCTTTCTCAGGGTGAATCCAGCGGACCAGTGCCTCCGCACCTACCAGTCTATTGTTATCTTTAATATCGACCTTAGGCTGAAAGAACATCTGTATCTCATGGTTAGCAAATGCCTGAGAGACTTCATAAGATTGAATATCTGTTTGGCCGTTAAGATGATCACGATCTTTCAAATTGAATCGAGCAAAATCTGTCTTCTCTTTGGTGGCACGCACAAATACTGTATCCAAGTTATGCAGTGCACTATCCAGATCAGTTGAGTCATTAGGGGTATCGGTTGAAACAACAATCGGCGAGAGATCCGTTGCCTCTTTTTTTAACTGACGAAGTCCACGCTCAAATGCGTCCCAAAACCGTCGCTCTGACATCAGAACGTAAACCCCGTTATCAAGCCTGCCAATGGATGCACCTGCAGGACAAACTTCCCTTAACAACTGATTAAATTGAGTAACGCTCTCTTTAAATTCAATCGAACTTTCTGAACTTTTTCCTACACTATCCAAGATATTTTTAATGTAGACACCATAGACTCTTACAACACCGTCAGGATTCTTATTTTTGAGCCAATCAAAATGCTGATGAATTTGATAATTGTCTATAAATTCAGACGTTAAGTCGCTGTTTTCTTTACACTCTTTATAAAAAACAAGAGAGTAGATACGATTAAACAGCACCGCTACTGAACCATAGACCAGCAAGGAGTAAGAGAGCGTTATTAGATGGGTATAGAGCTCAGAAATCAGCTCCTCTTGTACTCGATAGGAGTGAATAAATAAGAGGAGAGAGAGCCAGATAGGTATGAAGAGTAATACCCATTTTTGAGCCAATACAAAGCGAAGCAATACTGGCAAAAGCGCACCTGACAAATAGGCTAATGCTATATCATCCGACACTAAGGCTAGCGATATTGAACCCGCTCCCATAGTAAGGAAAGCTACAGCTCCACCCCAGCTTAAATGAATACGGTGCACAAAATATTGGATGACTAACAAAGAGAGAGTGAGCGGGTAAAAGTAGGAGCCCGTCAATGAATCTGTGAAAAGCTGCTGAAGCAGAGATAAAAGTGAAAGTGCTAATGATATCAACAGCAACGCATTAATCAGCAACCTAAACAGGCTTCGACGGTTCTTGAACCAGTTACTGCGGTTGTAATCTCGAACTTGCATTAGCCATCACTTTTTCGAATAGATTATTGATTTTATGGTAATCAGGGGCGAATCGCTACCACCAAGTCTCAGGGCTCGATAAGATAGAACCTCTTTGATGACAGGTTTAGATGATGAACGTTCTCGGGATTACCGCACCGCTCTTTACGTTAATGGCTATTGGGTTTTTAGCCGTTAAATATAACGCACTGTCTAAGGAGGCTATCCCTGGGATAGCCCGCTTTGTTTTGGTTTTTTGCATACCGGCGATCATTGTCGGCAATTTATCTAAGAATAGCCCTGCTGATATCTTTAATAGCGATTACGTATCGATTTACGCTATTGCCGCAGTCGCTACCTTCTTCATTTCGTTGGGTCTGATTCGGAGCGTCAGACAGGGTGACGCTAAACAGTCATCAGCATTAGCCATTGGGGCCGCTATGCCCAACAGTATTTTTGTTGGCTACCCTATTCTGCTGCAGGTCATGCCCGATATGGCCGCTCAAGTATTGGTTGTCTGTATACTGGTCGAAAATCTAGTGGTGCTGCCTTTAGCGCTCCTGACTACTGAGTACTTCTCAGCTGATCATAGAGACAAAACGCTGTTAGGCTCACTAAGCTCTATTTTTAAACGCCTGATCAACAACCCCATACTCATCGCAATAGCGGTTGGCTTAATCTTATCGTTAAGCGGTTTTCAACTGCCGTCGTTCATCGACGAAAGCTTAGGGGTACTCGCAAAAGCGGCTGGTGGCGCAGCACTGATCGTTATTGGAGGCTCTTTAGTAGGAAACTCTATTCGCGATGATTTAAGTACTTTGGGTATGATTGCTGGGGCAAAACTGTTGATTCAACCTGCTCTGGCCCTTCTGCTGATTACCCTCTGGTGGGACTTCGATCGTCAGTGGCAGATAGCTCTGATGGTCATCACCGCTTCACCCATGTTCACCATCTACCCTATTCTCGCTGCACCTTATGGCGCTGCAAAGACGGCTGCCAGCTCATTGCTGCTGACTACGGTAGCGTCCTATGCGACGCTGAACACTGTTTTGGCGTTTGTGCTGTAGACCGGAGCGTAATTTGAGGGCGGATGACAGGCTGATAGCCAGTCACCGGTGCTTGCCTTGACATCTTCGTGCCAGTGACTGGCCTTCAGCCTGTCACCTGCTCTCTCAGCGTCTTCCAGAAACAGAAGACAACAAAAAGGCCGCAACAGCGGCCTTTTTAACGATAAGCTAACACTTAATCCAAAAGCTGCTCTAGCTGGTGTAGTGTCTCCATTGCTGGCAATACCTGCTGAACGCTTGAGTTTGGCTCGCGACCTTCGCGAATCGCCGCAATGAATTCACGATCCTGAAGTTCGATGCCGTTGTTCGAAACAGCAACGCCAGAGAGATCAATTGGGTTCTCGTTACCATCTACCAAATCATCGTAACGGGCGATGTAGGTACCCTTGTCACAGATGTAACGGAAGAAAGTACCAAATGGACCGTCGTTATTAAAAGATAGAGAGAGTGTACACAGTGCACCGCTCTCTGACTTCATACCAATCGACATGTCCATTGCAATGTTAAGTTCTGGGTGAATTGGGCCCTGCATCGCTTGTACTTTTGTACACTTCTCGCCAGTCTGGTACTGGAATAGATCCACGGTGTGACAAGCGTGGTGCCAAAGCAGGTGATCCGTCCATGAGCGCGCCTTACCCAGAGCGTTCTTGTTAGAACGACGGAAGAAGTAAGTTTGAACATCCATCTGTTGAATCTTCAGCTCACCCGCTTGGATTTTGTTATGAATCCACTGGTGGCTTGGGTTGAAGCGGCGAGTCTGACCCGACATGGCTACCAAACCCGTGCGCTTTTGTGCCTCCACCAGTTTGATTGAGTCTTCAATGTTATCCGCCATCGGAATCTCAACCATGACGTGCTTGCCTGCTTCAAGACACTGAATAGACTGTGAAGCGTGCATTTGAGTCGGTGTTGCAAGAATGACCGCATCAACATCATCACGTGCCAGTGATTCAGCAAGATCTGTTGTTGCGTGAGCGATACCACGCTCTTTAGCAAACTCAGCAATGGCATCAGGTTTAGTACCAACCACTGACGTCACAACAACATCTTCAATGTTACTCAATGCATCTAAGTGTTTTAGACCAAAAGCGCCCATAGCGCCTGCAACACAAACTCTCATTAGTGTCTCCCTAATTCGAATGGATAAATATTGTCCCTAAGATTATCAAAATGGATCTTTCATAGAACCGTTAAAAATTCTAGACATCATTCAAAAATGTGAATGCAAGCTTATACAAAACCGCTTCTAAGATACGGCCAGCCGCAGTAGATCGATAAATTTTTGCTGGGCATTAGTGGGGTTCCATGAGCTGCGACGGGTAATGCCGATGGGGCGTTTAGTGCCTGACATTTCAAAAGGCAGTACCGCCAAATCCCCTTTGGATAACTCAAACTCCAACTGATGCTGAGAGATTAACGTGAGTCGATCACCCCCAAGTAACAACTCTCGAATTAACACATGGGAACTGGTTTCGACGATGGATAGACCTTCTCTCTCCTCACCTTGCAGAATCAGTTCTTCAAATAGGTTGCGGGTTGGCGCCCCACTTCTTGGGATAACCCAACCGTAGTTAAGAAGGTCCTCTCGAGTAATCTGATCGATATTAAGAGCGGGATGCCCTTTGCGTGCCACAATTGCTAATGGAGGCGCTATGAGTTCTTCTTGAACAATATCACTGGTTGGGATCGGGAAACGCAACGCACCGACCAAGAGATCCACATCCCCCTGAAGGATATGGGCTAAAAGATCTTCATAGGGCCCATCAACCAACTCTAAAGTGATACCAGGATAAGCTTTGGTAAATTCATTAATCGCTTTGGGCAACAGAGAGGTGCGTGCTAGTGGCATGCTGCCGATGCGCATCCGTCCCACTTCACGACCATCACCAAGGCCTGACAACTCTTGAAGTCCTTGATAAATCTCTGAAATGGCCAGCTTGGTTGATTTGGAGAAGACTTTAGCGGCTCGTGTTGCCGCAATGCCGGTACTGGTCTTTTCGAACAGGGAGAGCCCCATGAGTGATTCAAGTTCACGAGCTGATCGATGGAGTGACGATTGTGATACGCCCAGATTTCGACCTGCAACACTGTAGTTTTGTGCATCAGTAACCGCGACAAGTGCTTTTAATTGGGTCGTCGTCAGCTGCGTCATGATGCGTTCAATGGTCTCCATTCGACGATTCGACATAGACGACAGCGCATCGGCCAGACCCAGCCTTAGGACAGCAAAGGCGCTATTCACCCTAGCCTCCCAGATTTCACCCGCTTCCGTCAGATACATACCACTGGACTGGCGCTCAAACAGCTTTACTCCGAGCAAGCGTTCTAACTTTGCAATGGCTTGGGTCATAGCAGGTTGAGAGAGAAAGACACGCTCTGCAGCCTGACTTATGCCTCCTGCATTGGAGACCTCAATGAATACCCGAAGATGTCGTATGTTGGGAAGATTCTTGAACATAAGGGTCATTGTAACCTGATGTGAATTAAATACCTATATCAAAAACAAATACCTAAAAAGTAAAAACTAAATAGCTTAAAAAAGACGATATAGAGAGGATAGAAACATAGAAATCCAATTCATTATAAAAGGACGTTTGAGACATGATTATCGATTGCCATGGTCACTACACAACCACACCTCCTGGTGTTGGCGCTTGGCGTGAAGCTCAAAAAGCAGAAGTAGAAAAGAATCCAGATTTTGTCGGTGAAAAAGGCGACTTTGGTGTTACTGATGATGAGATCCGCGAGTCGATCATCAATAATCAGTTAAAACTTCAGCAAGAGCGCGGCACTGATCTGACTATCTTCTCACCGCGTGCCAGCTGGATGGCTCACCATGTGGGTAATGAACACACCTCTAAGTTCTGGACTGAAAACCAAAACGACCTCATTCGTCGTGTTTGTGACCTATTCCCAGAGAACTTTGTCCCTGTTGCTCAGCTGCCTCAGTCACCGGGTGTTGATCCTGCTAAGTCTGTACCAGAGATCGTACGTACCGTTGAAGAGATGGGCTTTATTGGTATCAACCTTAACCCAGATCCATCAGGTGGCCACTGGAACGGCAGTCGTCTTTCGGCTCGTGAGTTCTACCCTATCTACGAGAAGATGTGTGAGTACGACATCCCTGCGATGATTCACGTATCAGCTGCCTGCAACCCCAACTTTGATACGACGGGTTCACACTACCTAGGCGCAGATACCACTGCATTCCAGCAACTGATGATGTCGGATGTATTTAAAGACTTCCCAACGCTTAAGATCATCATCCCTCACGGCGGTGGTGCAGTTCCTTACCACTGGGGACGTTTCCGCGGTATGGCATTGGATAAAGGTTTTGAGCTAGAAGAGCGCGTTTTGAATAACGTCTTCTTTGATACCTGTGTCTACCACCAAAAAGGGATCGACTGCCTTCTGGACGTTATTCCAACTGAAAACATTCTGTTTGCGTCTGAGATGATCGGTGCGGTTCGTGGAATCGATCCTGAGACGGGTCACTACTTCGATGACACTAAACGATACATCGACGCGACAACCAAAGTGAATGCTGAGCAGAAAGAGATGATCTTCTCGGGTAACGCTCAACGTGTATTCAGTCGCTTGAAGGTTTAAGGAGAGGAACATGGCAGAGAACGTAGTTGTTCAACATATTGAACGAGCTGATTCAGAAGTAATCGCAGGTCTTGCTAAATTGGGCGTTGCAACCGTTCATGAAGCTCAGGGTCGTCGTGGTCTATTAGCCCACTACATGCGCCCAATCTACTCTGGTCGCTCTATTGCAGGCAGTGCAGTGACAATCTCTGGTGCTGCCGGTGATAACTGGATGATGCATGTTGCTATTGAGCAGTGTAAACCCGGCGACATCATGGTGTTTGCGCCAACTTCACCTTCTGTAGATGGCTTCTTTGGTGATCTACTGGCGACCTCAGCTAAATCGCGTGGCGTACAGGGCCTAATCATTGATGGCGGTGTTCGTGATACTGCTATCCTTAAAGAGATGGATTTCCCAGTCTGGTCTAAAGCTGTTTACGCCAAGGGCACCATCAAAGAGACTCTGGGCTCAGTGAACATCCCTCTGGTCTGTGCTGAAGCATTGATCTACCCAGGCGATATCATTGTTGCTGACGATGATGGCGTCTGTGTTGTTCGCCGCGATGAAGCCGAAGAGGTTCTTAAAGAGGCGCTAGCGCGTGAAGCTCGTGAAGAGGAGAAGCGTGTTCGCATGGCGAATGGTGAGCTAGGTCTTGATATCTACAACATGCGCCCTCGCCTTGAAGAGAAAGGCCTTAAGTATGTCTAATGGCATTCGCTGCATGTGGATGCGCGGCGGTACATCTAAAGGCGGTTACTTCCTAAAGAGCGACCTACCTTCAGATACTGCCGCACGAGACGCTTTTCTTCTTGGCATGATGGGTTCTCCAGATCCACGCCAGATTGATGGTCTCGGTGGTGCTGACCCACTGACCTCGAAAGTTGCCGTTGTTAGCGCTTCTGATCGTGACGACGCCGATGTCGATTACCTCTTTTTACAGGTATTTGTTGATCAAGCAATCGTTACCGATGCACAGAACTGTGGCAATATCTTGGCAGGTATCGGTCCCTTCGCCATTGAGCGTGGCCTAGTTCAAGCAACGGGCAATGAGACTCAGGTTCGTATCTTTATGGAGAACACGGGCCAGATCGCTATCGCGACAGTAGCTACACCAAACGGCCAGGTTTCCTATAAAGGCGACTCAAAGATTGATGGCGTACCAGGCACTTCGGCTGCGGTCCCTCTAGAGTTCCTTGATACAGCGGGTTCATCTTGTGGCGCCCTTCTTCCTACCGGTAACGCAGTTGATCTGATCGACGGTGTTGAATGCACCCTGATCGATAACGGCATGCCAGTAGTCGTAATGCGGGCATCGGATATGGGTATTACAGGCAGTGAGTCTCGTGAAGAGTTAGAAGCTAATAGCGACCTTCGCGCCAAGCTTGAAGCCATTCGCTTACAAGCGGGTCCAATGATGAATCTCGGCGATGTGACTGAGAAGTCTGTACCTAAGATGAGTATGGTGAGCGAAGCAACCGATGGTGGTGCGCTATCTACACGTACATTCATCCCTCATCGCTGCCACGCCTCTATCGGTGTATTGGGTGCAGTCAGCGTTGCTACGGCAGCTATTTTGCCGAACTCACCTGCCGCTTCAGTGGCCACTCTACCTGAAGGCACTAGAAAAACCTTAGCCGTTGAGCACCCGATCGGAGAAATGACGGTCGTTATTGATATCGATCAGGATGGCCAACCGAAAAGCGCTGCACTATTACGCACAGCGCGAAAACTATTTGATGGCGAAGTTTTCGCTGAATAATTAGGAATAAAGAACATGGATGCAGATTACCGCCCGTTTCACGACAACCCTAAAAAGCCTGACTTTGTAGCGCCTGCTGGTGCAGTGGATGCACACTGCCACGTATTTGGTCCTGCGGATAAATTCCCATACCACCCCAAGCGTAAATACACACCTTGCGATGCATCTAAAGATCAACTCTTTGCTCTGCGTGATTACCTTGGTTTCAGTCGTAACGTGATCGTTCAGGCTTCTTGTCACGGCACAGACAATGCAGCACTGGTTGACGCACTTGAGACTGCAGGCGATCTAGCACGCGGTGTAGCGGTCGTTGACCCAGCGATCACGGTAGAAGAACTTGAAGCGATGGATAAAGCGGGTGTCCGCGGTGTTCGATTTAACTTCGTTAAACGTCTAGTCGATACAACCCCTAAAGAGGTATTCCTATCGATCGCTGAGAAGATCAAACCACTAGGCTGGCACATCGTTGTCTACTTTGAAGCGCCAGATCTAGAAGATCTAATCCCGTTCCTTAACGAGCTAAACACAACCATCGTGGTTGACCACATGGGTCGTCCAGACGTGGCTAATGGTGTTGATCACCCTGACTTCCAGCGTTTCATGAATCTTATGCGTAACAACGATAAGGTGTGGACGAAAGTCAGCTGTCCTGAGCGTTTGACGCTACAGGCACCGGACTACTCTGACGTTGTGCCGTTCATGCGTGCACTCGTTGAAGCTTTCCCAGATCGCGTACTTTGGGGTACAGACTGGCCGCACCCGAACATGAAATCACACACACCTGATGATGGTGCACTGGTTGACGTGATTCCACAGATTGCCGTAACTGAAGAGCTACAGCGTAAACTATTGATCGACAACCCAATGCGTTTGTACTGGGAACGATAAGGAGTTCTTATGATTGAACCGATCATTGAAGGAACATACAAATTTGATGGCGTAGCAGCAAAACTCGGCTACAACCTCAATAAGATGTGTTTCTCTTTCAACGAGGAGAGCTGTCGCGAAGAGTTTCGTCAAGACGAAGCGGCTTACTGCGATAAGTTTAAGCTGAACCCTGCACAGAAAGAGGCGATCCTAAAACGCGACATCATCGCTCTACTTCGTAATGGCGGCAGTATCTACTACCTTGCAAAATTTGCAGGCACGCTTGGGCTTAACGTACAGGACGTTGGCGGCATCATGACCGGCCAAACGACTGAAGAGTTCCAAGCATATTTAGACAGTCAGGGAGTGGGCAAAACGAATGGCTAAAATCTTAGGTGCTATCGGCACATCACACGTGCCTGCTATTGGTGTAGCAGTTGATCGCGGCATTGAGGACACCCCTTACTGGAAAGACCTATTCGCTGCTTATGTACCAGTTCGCGAATGGATCAACGAGAACAAGCCAGACATCGCTGTACTGTTCTACAACGATCACGGTCTTGAGATGTTCTTGGATAAGAAACCAACCTTCTCTATCGGCTGTGCAGACGAGTACTGCAACGCTGATGAGGGCTGGGGTATCAAACCAATTCCACCTCTAACGGGTGAAACAGATCTATCTTGGCACATCGTTAACCACCTGATCGAAAACGACTTTGATCCAACTGTCTGTCAGGACATCAAAGTGGATCACGGCGCGACAGTTCCTATGTCTGTCCTCTACCCAGGCCATACCTACAAAGGCACTAAGGTGATTCCCATCGCCATTAACTGTGAACGTCACCCTATGCCTAAACCATCACGCTCATATGCTTTTGGTAAAGCGATAGGTGATGCCATTCGCTCTTGGGATAGTGACCAGACAGTTGTTGTTCTGGGTACTGGCGGTCTATCGCACCAGCTAGATGGCGAGCGTGCAGGCTACCTAAATACTGAGTTCGACCAGATGTGTATGGATAAACTGGTCACTGATCCAGAGTCACTGACCCACTACACCAATGATGAACTCACGGAAATTGCCGGTGCACAGGGTGTCGAGCTCGCCATGTGGTTAGCAATGCGCGGTGCTTGTTCTGGCCCTGTTGATGAGTTGGTTAACGTCTTGATCGCTCCAATATCAAACACTGCGGCTGGTGTACAGCTTCTTGTGCCTAAAGATTGATTCTGCGTGATGGTCTAAAAAAGCGCCTGTTGGCGCTTTTTTCTTGCCGAAATGATTCGGATTATTTTCGCGGTCTCAGCTGGGCTGAGATCGCTCCTACAGTAGGACTTCGGAAAAAATTATCTACGTAGCTCTTCTGTAGAAGCGAATTGGAGCGAAGCGACAAACCGCGACTTGCTTTTACCGCTCTGGAAAGAGCGTATTCATCACCTTCTCATTGGATGAACGGATGTGCAGTCTAAGCAGTTCTGTAGCCGTTTTAATATCTCGCGCAAATGCGGCATTCATAAGCTCTTCGTGTTCATCTTTACCTGATGGTTGATTCAATGGCTGGCTGGTTAATGCCAAACGGCGAAAGCGTTCACCCTGATCATACAGCGTCGATATGAAGCGTAACTGCCACTCAGAGGGACAGGCGCTAATGAGTGCCATGTGAAAACGGCGATTCTCACGAGTACGCGCAAGTACCTGATCATCTTCTTGCCCAGCAGACTGTGACTTAACCGCTAATTCGCGGTGGCGTGCTCCTGCAATGGCCGCCTCCCAATCGAGATCACCTAGCTTGATCGACTGCTTAAAAGCATCCACTTCAAGCATTTCCCGCAGACGACTCACCTCAACAAACTCATCCGCTGAAATAGGTGCAGCCCAATAACCACGCTGACCACGACGAGTTACCAACCCCTCTGCGGCGAGCCTTGAGAGTGCCTCACGAACCGGAGCCGCACTGGATCCATAACGGTTAGCTAAGACAGCAATCGATAACTTCGATTCAGGCTCTATATTGCCCTCTAAAATATCGGTACGCAGTTGTTGGTAGGTTGACGGGGTTTCTTGGTTTTCCACCCTTAGGCTCCATTTGTATCTATTAGCCTATATTTTCTCTTATCTTGAAAATTAAAGCTATTGAGCATTTAACTGTTTAAGTAGGTCTTAATCTCTTAGATATGTAGAATTCTGCTCTTAATATTTACAAGCTAATCCCGTATCATTGCCAATATTAGAATTTACTAATTAATAGGCTTATCTATGTTTCCTAAAAAACGCGCTCCTCTTGTTCAATCAGTGTTAATGTCTCTGGTGATGGTAACGATCATGACCTTTGTGATTACCACGGTGAATACCGGTTTAGATGAAGGTTTTATGGCTCGTTGGGGCTACGCTTATCTGGTTGCTTGGCCGATTGCCTTCTCTGTGATCCTAATTTTTGGTCGCCGAGTCGCTGCATTGACTCAAAAGCTTTGCACTAAGTAGGTTTTTAGATATCGTTGGCTGAACTCATTAAGGATTCGTGAATGGCCATTTACAACCTAGGCTCAGTCAACATAGATTACTTCTACTCACTGCCCCACCTAGTTAGGCCGGGTGAAACACTCGCAGCCAATAACTTTACACAGGGGTTGGGTGGCAAGGGTGCCAACCAGAGTGTTGCCATTGCTAAAGCGGGTGGTCGCGTTAAGCATATAGGTGCGATGCACCCTGCAGATAAACGATACTTCGACCAATTAGAAGCGTTAAATATCGATACGACCCACCTATTTATGTCGGAAACGCCAACAGGTCATGGCATTGTTATGGTCGATGAAGAGTCGGCTGAGAATCAAATCCTTGTCTACCCAGGTGCTAACTTTGCTATTACCGAACAGATGGTAGATGAGGGCTTAAAGGATGCAACCGCGTCTGATTGGGCGCTCTGTCAAAACGAGACCTCGCAAACTGAACACTTCATGAAATGCGCAAAGGCTAAAGGGATGAAGCTCTGCTATTCAGCAGCCCCCTTCGACGCAGATAAGACCCTAGTGATGCTCCCGTTAATCAATATGTTGGTCGTCAATGAGATTGAGGCCAAGGATTTAGAGCGCGCATTGAACCGCCCGATTAAAGAGTGCGGCGTTGATCATATTCTAGTGACACTGGGTAGTCGTGGTGTTCGATATATAGGCTCAGAGGATGAGTTTATACTGCCCTCACCCACTGTCGACGCCGTTGATACGACCGGGGCCGGTGACACATTTCTGGGGCTTTTCCTCGCGCGCTATGACCAAACCGGGGATCTTAAAGCATCACTTCACTTTGCGGTTACCGGTGCGGCGATACAGGTGACACGCCCAGGGACAGCGGATGCTATTCCCTCTTTAGAAGAGATTGAATTAGCCCTTTAATCGGTTAAGCGATGATAAAGCCCACTGGCTCTATCGGTCTGTGTACTGATTGTCTGCTGTGTCACACTGCTGTTCATCTCGATAAGAGTAAATTGTGAACTGGCACGTGTAATGGCGGTGTAGAGAAGCTCTCTACTCAGTACAGGATTCGCTCGACTAGGTGACAGATACGCAACGTGCTTGAACTCCGAGCCTTGTGATTTGTGCACCGTCATGGCGTAAGCCGTCTCTACCGACTCTAAACGAAGGGGGTCGATCCATCGTACCGCATCTCCGCATTCGTTGATAAACGCCACACTAGGCTTGCCCTCTCGCTCTAAACAGACACCCACATCTCCGTTCGCTAGACCTACCGCGTAATCATTGGCAGTAACCATTACTGGACGGCCGATATACCACTCTTGACTCAGATCGATTAGCCCTTTTCTGGCTAATAGGGTCTCACAAATATGGTTAAGCGATTCAACACCCTCTGGTCCGCGACGCAGAGGGGTCAATAACCTAAAGTGGTCAAACAGCCTAAGCACCTCAAGTGGGTCGCAACATGGCTGAGTGAGTTTTCCTAAGTAGCTCGTATAACCCGGTATCTGTGGATCGCTACTTAAGACTCGATCAGCGATCTGCTGACGCAGGTCAGCTCCCGTTTGATAGTGAATATCGCTGTAGGTCTGTCGCCAAACAGCTTGGTAGTCAGTTAAAGACCCCTGGTTGACGGCCTTGGCTAGCTGACCAATGCCAGACTCACTGTTGAAGCGGTGACTGATTTTAAGTTGGCTAACAAAGCCTTCTGGGTTTGTATCACTCTCAACACGGCAGAGGTCTGCCAAGACAGAGCCTGCCTCAACTGAGGCTAACTGATCCTTATCGCCTAATAGAATAAGCTGTGTGCGATCACTCAATGCATCAAGCAGCGCATCGAATAGCTCAATATCCAACATGGATGCTTCATCTACAATCAACAGATCAACCGCCAAAGTATGCCCCTTATGATAACGATTTCTTCGACCAGCCGAAGAGACACCAATGAGTCGGTGGACCGTATCAACTTGAGCGTGTAACCCCTCTCCAAAACCTTCTGGAAGGCGCTCAAGTGCACTCCCAATTGAGGATGACAAACGTGCCGCCGCTTTGCCAGTTGGCGCTGCAAGTGCAATGTCAAAGGTATCACCATGGTCATCCGCTAGACGTTTAAGTAGCGCCAGCAATTTAACCACTGTCGTCGTTTTACCGGTACCTGGACCACCGGTAATAACTGAAAAACGCTTAATTGCAGACTTTGCACAGGCCTCTCGCTGCCAATCAATGCTGGCGTCATCGTTCGGAAACAGTTGGTTCAGATACTTTTCTAACGAGTCCGTGTTGCTGGAGGGTTTCGATAGACGCTGTTTTAACCGCTCTGCAACGCGAGACTCTACCTGCCACATGCGCCTTAAGTAGAGACGCTCATGATCAAATATTAGGGGGGTATTCTCATCGGGCAGGCCCATCAACGGACTCTGATGAACTGCGTCAAGCCACTCACTCTTTGTTAATTGCTTAAACAGCTCACTGGGTAAAGGTATACCGGCTAATTTTGCAAACTCCGGTGGAAGTGCCAGGTAACGATCAGGATCCTTATAGAGGGAGTGAACATCGACACAACTGTGCCCACGCCCTAGCTGATGACTGACTAAGACTAAGGCTAAACCCGCCCATGCCGATTGATTGTCATACAGTTCCGATAGGTGAAGTGCGAGTTCCATATCAATAGAACGAATCCAACCTGCTTCCAACCAAAGCTCTAAGATCTGATTTAGATTCAAATCAGTGTTTGAGTCAGACCATAAATCAACTTGCTGCACTGTCTGCTCCCTGTTTAAACAACTGATCCAAACGCTCGATCTGTTCATAGCTTGGCTTGATTGCTAAACACCCCTCTCCCTCTGGCACGCCACGAAGATAGAGGTAGAGTGCCCCGCCCACTTTCTCATTAAATCCTTTGACTGGATTCTCTCTATATTCAACATCGCGGGCCAACAGCTGTCGATGCAGGGCGAGCAGGTAGATCATCAACTGCAGATCATAACGATGCTCCACCAACGCCTCTTGCATCTTGGACTCAGTGTAATAGGAGGCATCAGGTCCTAGCCAGTTGGATTTATAATCACATACCCAGTACTGCCCATTCACTTCAAATGTAAGATCAATGAACCCTTTTAACAGGCCATTGATCGTCTGCTGTTCCAATCTCGGCCGCTCTAACTCAGGATAGATTGACTCAATACAGAGCTGATCCAGTTCCGCGACAGAGAGATGATGGGCACTGAAGATAAACTCCATCTCAGCTTGGTAGTGAGATAAGCCTGCAAGTGTCAGCTCAAAGCCAAGAACAATGGGTGTGGTTAGCATCGATTCAAGCCATTGCTCTATCATCAATCCACTCTGATGCCATCGACTTGGCTGTTGCTCAATGCATACGGCACTCTTTATGAGTTCGGAATGGGTCGCGGTTTGAGAAAAACTCTGCTCTGCTGCTCGCTCTAATACTTCATGCAAAAAATTACCTGGAATCGCACCACGCTCAAAGGCGTGAATGGTTCCGGTCTTGGCTTGATCAAAGCGAATTAAATGATCGAACGGCTCCATTTCAGCAATCGATTGATCCAACAAATTCTCTTCGATCTTAGAGTCGACTGCATGAGATTGAGTGCGACTTGCGATGGCAGAGTAACTGGTCATCCACCAAGATTCACGATTAACGGGTAGAGATAAATGTTGGCATTCGGGTGAGAACAGACGATCCGTTTTAACCTCTCTTTGTTCAACTTGATCAGAGACCGATTCCAGAAAAACCCCATCTCGCTGGGTCACATTGAGAATGGCCTGGCTGAGTGCGCCGTAGAGATCCTCTTTGGACGGTTTTTTAGGAAGTGCCTCGTTGATTCCAAGAAGGCTTGCCATTGCGGACTTCTCAAAACCGTCAACAGCACCCAAGCCTATCCAACAGGCATATTTTGCTCGAGTGAGTGCGACGTACATCAGCCGCACCTCCTCTTCAAGCATCTCCCGTTCACTGAATGGCTTCTCTTGCTTCTGAGTATCTTTATTCAGTTCTTGAACTTTTTGCCCATTAAGACGATAGGTTAAGCCCTTATCACTCACCTTTACGGACTGGCTGCTGACACCAAAGGGGATAAATACAATCGGATACTCTAGCCCTTTGGATTTGTGCATGGTGATCACTTGAACTCGTCCCGAGTCCGATTCCATGCGAATGAGCTGCTCCTCACCTGTACCACTCGGATTGACGATCTGCTCGCCTAAGTAACGAATAATACCCAGCTCACCATCCACAACCGATACCTGTTTTTGAAGCAATTCAGCCAGGTGCAATAGATTCGTTAAACTTCTCTCTACCCTACTGCCTCGAGTCGCTCTCAATTTACGAGGTAGATCAAATTCGGTGATCAGAGCTCGAATGACGGCCGCAATATTAGTTCGCTTCCAGATCTGATTGAGCTCAACAAAGATCTGACTGATATCGACCCACTCAGACTCAGATTGATTCAGATGTAAGAGTTGGTCACGTGTTAGGCAGAGAACCGGCGAGGCTAACGCGGCCATGATTAAAGATTTTGACCGTGGATGTGCAATAGCATTTAGAATTCGCCAAAGATCTTCCGCCTCTTGTGACTCAAACACACTCTCTTTATCCGACAGATAGACTGAAGAGATACCTGATTGATCGAGTGCTGTTCTTACCACTTTAGCTTCAGTGAAATTTCTTACCAGCACGGCAATATCGTCAGGCTGGATAGGCTCATCACCCATTGATAGTTCGCCAGAATCTGACCGGTTCAGTAACGAGGCGATTTTGCTTGCGGTATGAGTGGCCAGCGCTTGATGATAACGAGGCTTATTCACGCACTCGCCATCGTCCAAGCAGATCAGATGTAGACCATCGAGCCTCTGATTATTTGAGGTTAGGCTGCTCTTTAAGCCGTTGGCGTTAACCGGATAAAACGGCAGATGATTCACACCACTGGCGTCTCTGAAGAGAAAAGCCCCCTTCTCTTTGAGATCAGCATCGACAAAGAGTCCATTAACCGCAGAAATAACCGATTCACTCGAACGATAGTTGGTGCCAAGGGTATAGAGTTTATCTTGGCTCTCCTCTCTCGCGTCGAGATAGGTATGAATATCAGCCCCCCTAAAACTGTAGATGGCCTGTTTTGGATCTCCAATCATGATCCACGCGCAACCATCGACATTTCGATAAAGCGTACTGAATATACTGAACTGCAATGGGTCGGTATCTTGAAACTCATCAATCAACGCGACTGGATACTGTGCACGCACTCTGGAAGCTAAGTTACTCCCCAGTGGCCCTTTAAGCCCCCTCTCTAGAAGGATTAAAAGATCATCAAAATCGAGGGCACCTGTGCTCTCCTTGAGGGTCGTAAAACGCTCTGATACCCAGTGTAAGGCGTGCAATAAAATGGGTTCGAGTTTTGGACGACGCTGAAGACGGTCTGTATAGGCAGAGAGTAGATCCACTGCTGGGTGATCAGGCAGAGGCTTGCCTTTGTTTAGTTTGCCTTCAAAGGTCAAATATTGAATCAGTGAATCCGGACTGTCAGGCACCTCTCCATCAATGGCCCACTGTCGCATCGCCAGAAGCTGATCACTGAAACCAGGCTCTTTAACTCGCCCACCATTAAAGTGTTTAGCCTCAAACTGGCCTCTCAGTGATGCTTCAATCTCATCAATATTGTCGCGCCAAATAGTCAGCAGTTTAGTGCTACAGCTCTCTAAGTCGTTAAGCCACTCATTGATGGACTGAGCGACAGTGCGAGGATCAACACTCTTATCAAGAGGTTCCCCTTTCCAGTGCAGTTTGGCATCGCTTGACAGTGATCGATAGATCCAACCGTAGAGAGCCTCTGGTGACTTCAAGAGAGTCCCTATCTGTTCAGCCACTCTGGGCTCTAACACGGAACAGTGAATACGCCAGTAATCTCGACACGCCTCTTCGAGTTGGGCCAAGCCATCATCACCCAGTTGTAGATCAAACAGAGTATTTGAGTCGAACGCATGCGCTGTCAGCATGCGTTGTGCCCAACCATGAATGGTGAAGATTGCCGCTTCATCCATCCAGTCAGCGGCGCGTTCCAATTTCAATGCGCAGCCTTCCCACTCCTCAGGGGGATAACTCTGGATTAACGCAGAGGTAAAGTGATCGTCACTCTGCTCTAGTTCCCTAAACACCCGAGCAGTCGTGCTTAAGTTACTGCGAATACGGTCTCGCAACTCGAGTGTCGCGGCATTGGTAAAGGTTACGACCAAAATTTCGGGTGGTAGCAGCTCTCTTTGGAAAGCGCGATCATCGCCATGACCAAGCACCAAGCGAACATAGAGGGCCGCCAAGGTATAGGTTTTACCAGTTCCCGCACTCGCTTCGATCAAGGATGCGCCTGAGAATGGGAACTCTAGTGGGTTCAGTGGCATAGGGATCATCGGCTACCCTCGCGCCAAATATCACTGTAATCAATCAGTGGCGAGTAGAGGCGCGCCGCGAATTCTGCTAATCCAGCCTCTTTAATCTGTTCATAACTCTCCCAGAGTTGAGCCAATTCAGGCTCACGTTGCCGTTCATTAAAGGTGAACTCACCCTCAAACTGAGTGGCCGCCTGTGACTCGCCCTTATTTAACAGAACCAGCGAGGTTCTAGCCGCGATCGGTTTAGGGCTTTCAAGCATCTCTCGACGCGCCTGATCTAAGGCTTCAAGCAACCGGGTCGCTTCATGAGACTCAACCACTTTAAGGTAGGTCACAGCATCAGGACCAATGAAATAAGTGGTCGTAGGCCCTAAGCAGGCATTTAAGAGAAGGTGTTTTGGCCAACTGCCCAACATGCGATCCTGTTTGACCGTTCCTTTCTCAATGGCTGCACCACTTAGCTTAACCACAGTGGCCCACTGCTTTTCTAGCTGATACAGAGCACCAGTTTCACCGGTAATGGTGGCACCGCTCAACGCAAGATGAAGCTTAAGACTGTCCTGCTGCTGCCAGTCGTATCGATCGGTGAGCCAATCAAGATGTCGACAGATCGATCCAAGGTGGCTCTTTATGGCCCTAACTGGTTTTTCCGCGTAACCACCCCAGGGCAAGGTGCCCAGATCTTTTAACCGATCGACAACAGACTCTATCTTGACCTCACGATCCTCTTTGTTGGGGTATCCGAGCAGTTCTAATGCCGCCGATTTGAGCAGATGATCATCAAGCTTAGAGATCACGAAGGGTTCACTCTCCTGTGACTGCTCTTTCGGGAGTGGCAGTGAGGTTCCAATCAGTGAATGGTAGTAGTATCGGGCAGGTGCTTTGTAAAAACGATTGAGCTCGTCAATGGACAGCTGCAGATCTAGCTGAACCGATGCTGCAACAGAGCTCAGGTCTGAATCAGGCTGATGCACTGCTAGCCACTCATGGGCAAAGGTGTTTAAGGCAGAGTTTTGATCAAAATAGTCCTGTGCGAATGGCTGCAGAGGGTGCTTGTCCGTTAACAGGTCTAATATAGGTACTGCCATGTCAGGATTGACCCAATGCGCATCAATAAAATCTCGCAGCTGAGCAACCAAGACCGAGGGTGGTCGTTCACTATTGTCCACCGCACTGCGCCCTACCCAACTGATTGAAAGCGACTCCCTCGCTGATAGCAAGGCTTCAAGAAAGAGGTATCGATCATCGTCCCTGCGAGAACGATCACCCGGTCTAAAGAGTGACGAGCGAGCCATTAAATCAAAGTCGTTTCTAACCTGGGGTCGAGGGTAAGCGCCGTCCTGCATACCCAGTAGATAGATCCGTTTAAAGGGAATCGCACGCATTGGCATGAGAGTCGCAAAAGTGACGCCGCCGGACATAAACCGACGGTTAAGATCTGGGGCATCCAAAGCATCAAGCAGAAGCTGACTGAATAGATGGAGCGGGACAGGTTCTGACACCTCAGCTGAGGCGGCTCGCTCCTGTATCGCCTTAAGTTCAGTCAACAGCGACGACTCAATCATCTGTTCATCAGGTTCGATGCAATCGAATATCTGCGTCATCAGGCGCTCGATTCGTTCCACCCACAGATCAAGTGTATGGTGATTCTCGATAAAACTGGCCCACTCAGAAAACACCCTTAACAGTTGTGCCAGCGATCCTACAGCATTGGCACTGACCCCTTTAACTGACGTAAGAGGTACCACGCCTCGAACCCCGTCAGATTCGCCTAAGGCATAACCGGTCAGCAATCGGCGCAGACCAAACAACCAAGAGTTCTGCTCTATTCCAGTAGTGACACCCAATAGGGATCGATGTTGTGCATTTAATCCCCATCGAACACCCGCATCATTGATCCACTCTTGAAGTGTCGCTAAAGACTCAGTGTCAAATTGGAACTTACGCCGTATTGCGGGCACATCTAACAACTCAAATAGGACCGTAACGCCCATGCGTTGGGTGTTTAGTGTCAATAGACGCTCGAGCGCACCAATCATGGAGTGGGTTGAAGAGCGACTTTGATCACTAATGCTAAAGGGGATGAAGCGTTCATCACTGGTTGAAAGTCGGCCAAACACGCTTTCGATCTGAGCACGATAATCATCGACATTCGGTACCATCACCAATATATCGCGTGGTCGCAAGCTTGGATCATCCCTCAACGCGCAGATCAATTGATCTTGCAGTATATCTACCTCACGTTGTGCGCTGTAAGCTTCAACAAAACGCAAACTCTGATCACCACTGGTTAATACCCTAGGTTCGAACTGAGGTGACTCTAGCTCGAGTATGTCATGCTGTATTTGGTGCAACAAACTGTTAGGTGTAGCTTCATCTTCAAATAGATCGATTCGATTTAAACCAAACTGACTCTGGAAAGAGCGACTCTCGTCATAGAGATCCAACAGACGAACAAAATCGCGCCCCTGTTTACCCCAGGCCGCTAGCAGTGGCTGGGATGGATGCTCAATTGCGAATAGATCCTCTGCAGGTTTTTCTAACTGTCTTCGATTCTTAGCCGTTAACAGGTCGCGACCATCAGTGATATCGGCCCAGTAGTGCTTACAAGGATTAAGAACACAGAAAAGAATCTGGATATGCTGTGATAAGGCATCAATCGCCTCTAGGGCTTGTTTAGACAGCGACGAGACACCAAATATGATCAGTCGTTTAGGCAGTTTTGTCCGATCAACATGACCTTCTGAGCAGCGTTGCAAAAAGCGTTGGTGTACAACAGGACGAGAGAGTGATTGTTCTGATCCCAAATCGTCACAGATGAGTTGCCATAAAAGCGACTGCCAGCAATCATCCGCCGCAAGGGGTAATGAACGATTTTGGGCGTCAGTAACCTGCTCACCACCCTCTGCCCAATGGTTCAGCCAATCGCCACGATAGATCTGATATTGATCGTAAAGATCCGCCAACTGCTGTGCCAACTGCCAACGCCTCTGTTGATCAGAGTCGTCCTTCAGAAACTGAATGAGAGGTTCGAAAGGTGCGGTTTGAGGTAAGCGATTGAGCAATCTGAATAGACGCCAGCTTAAGCGTGGTTTATCAAATGGAGAGACTTTAGGAACGGCCTCTTCACCCAGTACCGCTCGATAGGCTCGCCAGATAAACATAGAGGGTAGAGAGAATTGGATATTAGCGGAAATACCTACACCGCCCTGCTCTTTATCTTCAGCTAGGGCAAACTTAATCCACTGTCCAATACCGTTGCTTTGAACCAGCATCTCCTCTTTATCGAAAAGATCCAGCGGATGATTAGCAAGCCACTCAACCAAGACTGATTTCAGAGTCTCTTGACGGTTTGAGTGAAGCATAACCAAACCCGGTTCTGGTCGGTTTCGACTGGCGTATGACTGATCCATTCACTCTCCCTGATTAAGATCTCCCATTGTCTCAATCAGGATAGAAAAAACAAGCATTTAGACGATTTGTCTGACTCGTTTAGCGATGGTGTTTACAGCAAAGCCAGCACGTGAACTCAGCTCTTTAATCCGACTCTTCATCTGAGAGCTGCTAACATCAACGGGCCCGTTCGTCGCAAAAAGAACCCAGTTACCATCGCCCGTGGTACAAGTATAAAGAGTATCGAATCGTTCACGCAGCCTGTCTAAGATCTCCACTTCACGATGATCACTCCAGCAGTTAAGCACCAACCAACCCTTTTGACTCAATCGTGCCACTGCCGCATCGATAAACACCGCTTCAACTTGAATCTCATTTAATCCATCAGAGGTGTATAAATCCGCAGTGATCAGATCAAACTTACGTTTCACTGGTCTTTGCAGATATTCATAGGCATCAGACACCTCAATGTTGATTCGTTTAGACCGAGGCAGATAGAAGTACCTATGAGCAACCTCAACCACCTCAGGACTGATCTCAACAATCTCCTGTTTCACGTTTGGCAAAATGGAGTGCAGCGCCCCATTCAGAGACCCAGCTCCCAAACCTAGCGAGAGAGCACGGTTAGGTGAAAGATATAGAAGAGGATAGATCATCGCCCTTATAAAGGTATATTGAGGCACTTCTGGAGACTGTTTAAGGATACAGCTCTGCTCATCGGTTTCACCAAAGCTCAAATAGCGACAGTTTCCATCATCCAAGACAATAACAGTGCCAAACTCATCATGGCCGCGATAGATCTCTTTAGGCAGCATGACAACGATAGATCACGGTAGTACCTATGCCCAACTGACTGTCTAGCGTTAATTCAGCATTGTGTTGTCGTGCAATACCCTGGGCTAAACTCAATCCCAACCCTAATCCAGATCCAATAGATCGCGTGGTATAGAAGGGATCAAAGGCTCTCGCCCTCTGCTCATTACTCATGCCAACACCGCAGTCTTTAACCGATATCTCTATCTCATCACCCACTAAGCGACCTTGTATCCTAATCCTACTCACCTCTTGAGACGCCAACTCTGCATTCTCTATAACAGCGGCAAACATCTTCTCTAGCTGTTTAGGATCGGCCACAACAAACAAGGCTTCAGGAAGCGACAATGTAGCTCCTTTTGGTAGAAGCTGAGTCAGCAAACTATTCAGATCAATAGACTGTCGCTGCAAACCCTGTTCGGAGTTGAATCTGAGTAACCCCTCGACTATCGATTGTATTCTGGTTACCCCCTGCAGTGACTCACGGGAAACCTCTTCGAGTTCATCAATCAATTCAGAGAAGTGGTGCCTGTCAAACCAATCTCTTAACTGAGGCAAGGTGGTCTCAGAGGAGTTAAGCAGCTCATTCAGTGTTGATAGTAGTGATGTTTGACTCGAAACATAATCCAAATTAGATCGCACGAACGCTAAGGGATTATTGATCTCATGTGCCGCCCCACTGGCTAGCTGTGCAACAGAGGCAAGCTTTTCAGCGGCAATGCGTTGCTCATTAATGGTTAGCAACTGCTGTCTAAGCAGAATATTTCGCTGCCCAACGGACAAGCGAGCAGATAACTCATCACGATTAATCGGTTTGGTTACGTAGTCATCGGCCCCTGAAGAGAGACCATCAACAAGACTGGTTGTCTCGTCTCGACTGGTTACAAGAATGATGTGAATCGCTAGATGGGGATAAGCTAAGCGTATCTTTTCACAGAGGTCTGGGCCTGACAGACCTGGCATCTCCCAATCGAGTAGTAGTAGAGAGGGAGTGAGCCCATTAGATTGAATGTGCTCCCACAACTGGTCACCGGTTTCAAAAACACTAGGGTTATGGCCAATTTGTCTGGCTAGAAATTCAAGCTGCGCCCTAAAAGTTGGGCTGTCATCAGCGATCAGAAGCTGCATATAAAATCTCAATAGAGGGGCCGAAGCCCCTTAGCGTTAAGGGCGTAAGTAAGCATAACCCTCTTTCTGAAGCTCCATCAAACGCACGACGCCAGAGGGTACTTTTTTGGCTTCACTCAGCAACACCAAATCCTTGCCAGCTTTCTTGCTCATTTTTGTATAAGTGTTATTACACGCCGAAAACTTGAAACTCTCATCCATACCTAGAGTTTCCAGACGCTCTTTTACCGGCGAATTTTCAAGATACATGTTTAAACCAGGGCCATACGCAACCAGTTCAACAATCACATCATCACCTTTCGCTGAATAGTACGCTTTAACATTTTGCGCATTGTTTAGTGCTAAGTTCATTACTTTAGGGTCGTTTTCATCAACATGAATCGCAAGACGTTGAGTGTCAGCGAACGCTGAAGTTGAAACTAAAGCTGCAGCGAGTAGAAGTGTTTTTTTCATGGTAAAACCCTGTTTTTTTTAGTTATAAAAAAGCCCCGGCACTGCCGAGGCTTTCATTTTTAGAATCATAGGCTTAATTAGTCAAGCACTAGTCAACAACCCTAATGATTGAAGTGATGATATCCTCCTCATGGGCATCAACCTCTTCACGTTTAGCAACGTCATGAACTTTGACGATTGAGCCATCGCGACGTTTGATCTTGTAGGTTATATCCCAGCCTTGCGTCTCACGGTCCTTGTAATGATTAGCGACACGCTCTCTATCACCATGATCAACGATATCTAGGAAGGTTTCAGAATCTCTAAGGAGAACATCAGAGTTACGCATAGTGATCTGCTCTAAGCGCTGAGATACATGCAGGATCTTTGAAAACCCTGGTGCTAGGATCATAACGCCTTCCGCAATGAGTTTACCGACCTCATTCAACATGGCCTCTACAAAAGAGGCATGATCAATCGATTTACTCAGTTTGGTGGTTTCGGTAAAGGTCAGTACAGCACCCGAAATAATTCCTTGATCACGGCGATATGGGCTGATGTTCATAAGGTATTTTTCACCCTTACTTTCCAATTCCCGACGCACAGCAGAGCCTGTCTGGATGACATTATCGAGTAGCTTTTCAAAATCTGGAACATCAATGTGACGAGGTAGCTTAGTCAATTTATGGCCAACATCGTCCGGCAAAATACCGAATAGTCGAACCGCTTGCGGAGTGAATCGAGCGACGCGATGATCAGTATCCACCACGATCAAACCCATATCCAATGAGCGCTGAATATTCACTAAGGTTTCATTACTGTCAGTCAAAAGAATCGATTTAGCCTGTAACTCGTCGTTAACGGTAGTTAACTCTTCATTGGTGGCTTGCAACTCCTCGTTAGTCGTTTCCAACTCCTCATTAGAAGCCTGCAGCTCCTCGGTCGAAGCTTGCAACTCTTCATTCAGAGCCTGAAGCTCTTCATTTGAGGTCTCAAGCTCTTCAACAACGGCCTGAAGGTGATCGCGAGTACGTTGCAACTCCTCTTCTAGCTCTTCAACCACTCCCACATCCGCAGAGGCCTTAGGTGAATTGTCAGTGCTGACGACTGGATTCTCTACGATACGATTGAAACTCATGATGTAGGCCTGAGTATCACTAATATTATCAACCACGCGTTGAACCGAAATATTAACGGTAGAGGTGACATTATCAGGAAACTTAAATCGCACGATGTGATCAATTTTATCCTGGTCGCCACGTGAGGCTCTATTGATCAAAGCGCGAACTTCGGTCTGTATTTGAGGATGTGACAGACTGACGATGTCAAAGTTTGCTTTACCTGGATTGATTTTCAGGTAGGGAGAGATATCCCCAAAGTACTTAATCGGTTGAAATTGATCACTTAACTGGATACTAGGTGGAGCAAAACTCTCGATTAGTGCAGAAAAGACCTTCCCCTCTATCCGGTGCGCTGGTGTTGGATTATTGGTGTTTTTTAAGTGCTGAGCCGTATTAGTGATGCCACTAGCTAACGCACTAGAGAATCGACCATATGATACAGCTCCCGATTTACGCTTGTAGAGTTTGTTCGTTTTATCAACATAATCAAACAGCTTATCACCCATAGAGCCGATGGATTCAGACTTACCCAAGAATAGGTAGCCACCTGGGGTAAGGGCGTAGTGGAAATTATTGACCAACTGATCTTGCAAATGGTTATTCAAATAAATCATTAAGTTACGGCAACTTACAAGATTCATTCTAAGGAACGACGGGTCTTTTACCAGATCGTGCTTAGCAAACATACACATGTCTCTAACCCACTTTTTAATCCGATACTTATTAGACTCTAAATCAAAATAGGTACTTAAAATCGCAGGAGAGAGGTTTTCTACCGCAGCATCGATATAGACACCCTGTCTAGCGATATCTAGATTGAGTTCATTGATGTCCGTTGCAAAGATTTTAACGTCGAAGCCCCTAAGGGTAGCTCCTAGACGCTCCGCCAACATAATGGCAATGGTGTAGGCCTCTTCACCGGTAGCACAGGCAGGAACCCAAATACGAATAGAGCGACTCTGCTCTGCTTGTTTAATAATGTTATCAAGCACTTTACCAAGCGCATCAAACGCCTCTTCATCACGAAAGAAGCTGGTCACTGAGATTAGGAAACTACGCTGCACCAATTCCAACTCGTCCGGATCTTTGTCTACATGCGCAAAGTAGTCATTGATGGAGTTAAGCCTTAACGCTGACATGCGGCGCTGAAGTTGACGCTCTAGCGTTGCCCGTTTGTATTGACGAAAATCTAGACCTGTATCGGTCAAAATACGCTCAATAAGAGAGTCTACTGAAACAACCGTCTCTTCATCTTTACCAACAGACTTCAACACCTCGGGGCGGTGATGACTGTCAGATAGGTAGTTTGCAATCTCTTCTGGAGATAGGATGAGATCAGCCAAACGCGCACGGATCGCCGAATTTGGCATGCCATCGTATTTAGCTGTATCCGGTTGTTGAGCAATTATAATACCACCGGCATCACGAACTTCACGGCACCCCTGGGTACCATCAGATCCAGTACCCGAAAGAACTACAGCAATGGATCGACTTCCGTAGTTAATCGCTAGTGATTTAAACAGCTTATCGACAGAGGGTTTAGCACCAACATTGTCAGAGGGTAAAGATATATGGAGTCGACCTTCCACAACTGAGATATCGGTATTGGGTGTATTTACGTAAACGGTATTGGGTTTAACCTCGACCCCATCTTCAGCCCCAATCACCTCGTAATCACAGTTTTTTGAGAGCAACTCAACCAACAGACTGCGGTGTTGAGGTGCCATATGCTGAGCTATAACAAAGGCTAAATGGCCATTAGGTTGAGAGCTTCTCAGTAGAGCTGTAATCGCCTCAAGGCCACCAGCAGATGCCCCCAGAGCGACAACAATTAAACCTTCAGACATCTCGGCAGGTAGCCGAGCATCATTCACATTATCCAAAACAGACCCCTAACATCAGTGTTTATAGACTTAGGATAGTTGAATCACGTAAAAAAGGAACAGTTATAAAAAAATAATCTGCATCCAGCTCTTTTCTACTTGCAGAATAAATTTCACACCATAAAATACGCTCCCAAATACGACCGTAGCTCAGTTGGTTAGAGCACTACCTTGACATGGTAGGGGTCGGCAGTTCGAATCTGCCCGGTCGTACCAGATATTAAGCCTCGCTTCAGCGGGGCTTTTTTGTGCAGTTTTGTTGGAGTCTTATCGAAGATGAGACGATACCCGATCGCGGCCTTTTCAAGACCGCTCCAACTTTAATTTTGCACAGCTTGCTGCCCGAAGGGTGAGCACCATGGAAGGTGCGAATGAATCCCTCGGTCGTACCAGATATTAAGCCTCGCTTTAGCGGGGCTTTTTTGTGCAGTTTTGTTGGAGTCTTATCGAAGATGAGACGATGCCCTATCGCGGCCCTTTCAGAACCGCTCCAACTTATACCCCATACAAAAGTTGAATATTGTTATACACTTAAACAATCATAATTGTGACAGCAGTTATTTCTAATAAATGGCCTCATCTATTGGCCCTAGCTTTATCAAAATAATTAATACTATTTCGTACAGAGGAACTTAGAGTGTCAGTCATTCTTAAAGAGAAATTCGAAGGCCCATCAGCTTGGAAAGGCAAAGATATAAAAGATGATGGATCATGGATCTACCACTGGTCCGATGAATCAATCGCCATTCTTGAAAAAGGGCTTGCCGCAGTCAAAGCGAAAGGCCTAACTACACCTAACTTCACTAAAGAAGATTTCCCGATCACTGAGCTTGCGGAAGAGATCAACTACTTCAATACCGAGCTTGAAGATGGCAAAGGCTTCATACTTATCCGCGGCCTACCTATTGAGCGTTACACTGACGAAGAGGCCGCGATTATCTACTACGGTCTCGGCCTTCACATGGGTATTCCAGTATCACAAAACATCAAAGGCGATATGATTGGCCACGTGAGAGATGTCGGTGCAAAAGATCCTAAATCGGTCCGTGTTTATGAGACCAAAGAGTATCTGCCCTACCACGCGGATCTCTCTGATGTTGTAGGGCTACTGAGCCTTCGTAAAGCTAAAATCGGCGGTATGAGCAGCTTGTCTAGTGCCATTACTCTTTTCAATGAGATTCTAGAGAACCATATCGAGTACCTCGGCCTGTTGCACCGCCATTTCCTTATGGAGCACATCAATAATGGCGATGCCGGCCCTGTACCGATTTTCAGTTACTACAAAGGTAAACTGAGCGCGATGCATCTGCGCCAGTACATTGAAATTGCTCAAGAAAAAGCTGGACTACCACTGTCACCAGTAGAGGTAGAAGCCTTTGATCTGGTTGATTCGATTTTGAATGATCCCGATATCCGTCTGGACATGATGATGGAACCGGGTGATATTCAGTTTGCTAATAACTACACCATTTTCCACTCTCGTACCGGCTTTGAAGATTATGAAGAGGAAGATAAGAAGCGTCACCTTTTACGCCTTTGGCTGAAGATGCCGAACGCTCGAGAGTGTGCACCTGACTTCCCTGGTAAAGAGGGTATCGCTAAGCGATAGTCGGTCTCTGTGTTACAAAAACCTCGCTTTTGCGGGGTTTTTTATTGGTTGTTGGAGTCTTATCGAAGATGAGACGATCTCTTATCGCGGCCTTTGCAAGACCGCTCCAACAGATAATACCGCTCCAACAGACCGCCCCAAAAATATAAGGGCTAGTCTTGTCCGGTATCGATGGCCGAGTGCTTCAACTGCTCTAGCTGATCGCGCAACTGAGCCGCCTTCTCAAACTCCAAGTTTTTAGCGGCTTCATACATTTTATCTTCCAATGTCGACAACGCTTTAGAGAGCTCTTTAGGCGACATCGCTTTGGCAGAGAGTTGGTACTCTGGCGTTGGTTCAGCCGCTTTACGAGCTGACTGTTTACCCACCTTCTTACCAGGAATGGTTGCCCCTTCCATGATATCAGCAACGGACTTCTGAATGCCTTTTGGCGTAATGCCGTGCTCTTCGTTAAATGCGATCTGCTTTTCACGACGGCGCGCGGTTTCATCCATCGCGCGCTGCATAGACCCGGTAATTCGGTCAGCATAGAGAATCGCCCGACCATTTACATTACGCGCGGCACGCCCGATGGTCTGAATCATAGAGGTATCCGATCGTAAGAAGCCCTCTTTATCGGCATCAAGAATCGTCACAAGAGACACTTCCGGCATGTCGATACCCTCACGAAGCAGGTTGATACCGACCAAGACATCAAATTCCCCTATTCGCAGATCTCGTATGATCTCAACACGCTCCACGGTATCGATATCAGAGTGTAGGTAGCGCACTTTGACATCGTGCTCCGCTAGATACTCAGTTAAATCTTCAGCCATCCGTTTGGTCAGAACCGTCACAATAACTCGCTCACCTTTAGCGACAGTTTTACGCACCTCCCCAAGCAGGTCATCGACCTGCGTTTGAGCCGGCCTCACTTCAACCACTGGATCGACCAACCCCGTCGGTCTAACCACCTGCTCAACAATCGCTTGAGCATTGGCCGCTTCATATTTGCTGGGCGTAGCCGAGACAAAAATCATTTGGGGCGCTAGATGCTCCCACTCTTCAAACTTCAGTGGGCGGTTATCGAGCGCTGAAGGTAAGCGGAAACCGTACTCAACCAGCGTCTCTTTTCGTGAACGGTCACCACGATACATAGCACCCAGCTGAGGAACGGTAACATGGGACTCATCGATCACCAAAAGCGCATTATCTGGAAGGTACTCGAACAGGGTCGGTGGCGGTGCACCGGCAGGTTTCCCTGATAGGTAACGCGAGTAGTTCTCAATACCAGAGCAATAACCTAGCTCAAGTATCATCTCAATATCATATAGCGTACGTTGCTCTAATCGTTGTGCCTCAACCAACTTGTTGTTGTCGCGCAGCTGCTTGAGCCTCTCTCGCAACTCCTCTTTGATATGTTCGACCGCCTCAAGCAGTGTCTCGCGCGGTGTGACATAGTGGGTTTTAGGGTAGACCGTTGCACGCGGCACGCGACGCAATACTTCACCGGTTAAAGGATCAAACCAAGCCAGCTCCTCAATCTCATCGTCAAACAGCTCAATGCGAAGCGCATCACGATCGGATTCTGCTGGGTAGATATCGATCACATCCCCTCGGACTCGATAGGTACCACGGTGCAAATTAATATCGTTTCGCGTGTATTGGAGCTCCGCCAGTCGACGCAGTAACCCGCGCTGATCAATTCGATCGCCTCGGTCCAAATGGAGCATCATCGCCAAATAGGATTTAGGGTCACCCAATCCGTAAATGGCTGAGACGGTGGCCACGATGATGGCATCGTCTCGCTCTAATAGAGCCTTAGTTGCAGAGAGTCGCATCTGCTCAATGTGATCGTTAACCGACGCATCTTTCTCGATGAAGGTGTCCGACGATGGAACATAGGCCTCTGGTTGGTAATAGTCGTAGTAAGAGACAAAATACTCTACTGAGTTGTTTGGAAAAAACTCCTTAAACTCACCGTACAGCTGGGCCGCTAGGGTTTTATTGTGCGCCAATATGATCGTAGGTCGTTGAACTTCAGCAATGACGTTGGCAACGGTAAAGGTCTTACCCGAACCAGTCACACCCAATAGAGTTTGCGACGCAAGACCGGACTCCAAACCATCCACTAGGCCAGCAATCGCCGTTGGCTGATCCCCTGCAGGTTCAAATTTGGATGAGACTTTAAACGGAGTTTTCATTCATCAGACCTAAAATATTAAAAAACGCGGAGTTATAAGGGTTTCGGGGGATTATAACGGAACTCAAACTCCTATATAATGTGCAACGCTTTATAAAAGCCACACGAACATTTCGTTTTTTGAGGATATTTCGATTGGACGTTCGACTCTCTAACCGCGTCAACAACATTAAGCCGTCACCTACCCTGGCTGTCACTAACCGTGCTGCTGAGCTTCGTGCTGCTGGTCAAAACATTATTGGCCTAGGTGCAGGTGAACCTGACTTTGATACTCCTGAACACATCAAAGCCGCTGCTATTGCAGCCATTAACAAGGGTATGACCAAATACACCGCTGTCGATGGTACACCAGCGCTTAAAAAAGCGATTATTGAGAAGTTCTCAAAAGACAACGGTCTCTCTTACGAGCCAAACCAGATTCTGGTCTCATCAGGCGGTAAACAGAGCTTTTTCAACCTATCACTGGCACTGATCAATGAAGGTGACGAAGTGGTTATCCCAGCACCCTACTGGGTCTCTTACCCTGATATGGTTCTGGTCTCTGACGGTGTGCCGGTCATTGTCCCAACGACTCAGAAGCAGCGTTTTAAAATGACTACTGAGCAGTTAAAAGCGGTTCTTACGGACAAGACTCGTCTTGTTGTTATTAATAGCCCTTCGAACCCAACGGGTGTTGCTTACTCGCTTGATGAGCTGAAAGCGCTGGCTGACGTTTTGAAAGAGTACCCCGAGGTTCTGATTGCGACGGATGATATGTATGAGCACATTCGCTTCAATGACCAACCCTTTGTGAACATTCTTAATGCAGCACCAGAGCTTTACGATCGCACCATCGTATTAAACGGTGTCTCCAAGGCTTACTCTATGACGGGCTGGCGTATCGGTTATGCCGCAGGTCCCGCTAAACTCATCGGTGCGATGAAAAAGGTTCAGTCTCAATCGACTTCAAACCCTTGTTCAATTGCACAGGAAGCGGCCCGTGCTGCACTGGAAGGCGATCAGGGTTGTGTTGCTGAGATGGTTGTTGCTTTCAAAGAGCGCCATGAATTTGTCGTTTCAGAACTGAACAAAATCGAGGGTGTTGAGTGCATCCCTGCCGATGGTACTTTCTACGCTTTCCCAAGCTTCCAAGGTGTTATCGATGCACGTTCAGATATCAACGATGATATTGAACTGGCTGAATACCTCCTTCAGGAAGCTGGTGTCGCACTGGTACCTGGTTCTGCATTCGGCGCGCCTGGCAATATGCGCCTCTCCTTTGCAACTAGCAAAGAGATACTGGCCGATGCGATAGAGCGAATCGCGAAAGCACTCGCCTAAACAGGTCTAACTGAACTACACTAAACCGGATCTCGTATCCGGTTTTTTTATGTACAGACCTTTGTTATTAATTTAGAAGTTGCTAATATAGCCTTCAATGACCATTTAACGAATTAAACAGGATCTTTTATGAACGCTCGCTTTGCAAAGCAGTCACTTGCGATTTCGATTGCCACCCTGATTTCAGCGTCAACACAGGCTAGTGTTTTGACCGATCTTTACAACAGCGCCCTTAAAAATGACGCCTCTTACCAAGAGAGTCGAGCATTGGCTCTAGCGACAAATACCGATTACGATATAGCCTTGGCTGAGTTATATCCATCAGCCGCTATAGTTGGCACTTCTACTAAATCAGAACCATCTGGTACGACAACAAACGGTCTAGCTCTATCCATATCACAAGACCTCTTTAATATGAGTGCTTGGTATGGTTACAAAGCAGCAAAACAAATACCCGAGATCACGCAACTCTCTATAGAGGCTGCTGATCAGGGCTTGATGTTCCGCCTTGTCTCTACCTACCTTGGTGCTCTTAAAGCCAAAAACGGTTTAGAGGTTGCTGAAGCGCAGGAGCGAGCATTGAAACGCCGTCTAGATCAGGTGAACGCACAGTTCGAAGTGGGCTTGATTGCGATTACTGATGTGCTAGAAGCTCGCGCCTCTTACGATGATGCGCGCGCATCACTGTTTACAGCACAAAGTGGTGTTGAGAGCGCTCTCGATTCGCTAGAAAAAATGACGGGCGTTAGCAGTGTCGATCTTAAGAAGATTAAAGCGAGTTACCCTATCGAGGGCATTACTGAAGGGTCAGAATCAGAGTGGGTAGAGAAAGCGTTGGCGGGTAATATTGCACTTCGTCTGAAGAAGTTGTCTGAAGTTTCAGCCGGTTACAAAGCAGAAGCCTACGCATCTGCGCACTACCCTACAGTAGAACTTTCTCATAGCGCATTTAATGGTGAAAATGATTATGAACAGAGAAACGGTGATTCCTCTACTAGGCTAACCCTTACAATTCCAATCTTCTCTGGTTTCGCGACCACTGCGAACCAAGACAAGTACGCCTACAAACACACCGAAGCACTTTTCGCTTACGAAGGTGAAGTTAAAACGGTTAAAGCCGATACCCGCAAACTACTGCGTGACATCGAGGCGAGCGTTAAGACCATTGAGGCTCGCAAAGTCGCACTGGAATCTCGTGAAAAAGCACTGGAAGCGACCTCACAAGGGTTTGAAGTCGGCACCCGTAACATCGTGGATGTGCTCAACGCTGAAACCGCACTCTACGCAGCTAAAACAGACTACGCAGAAGCGCGTATCGATCACATCGCACTTGTCACAGAAATGAAATCTACTCTAGGTACACTTAGCCCTGCAGACATTGAGTCTCTTGATAGCTGGCTAGAAGGTTAAGTGTATGAATGGTGCTGTTCGTCAGTACCTGCTAATTACGGGTAATTACTGGGCGTTCACCCTCACGGATGGCGCCCTTCGTATGTTGGTGGTGCTCTATTTCCATCAACTCGGTTACTCTCCTCTTCAGATCGCATTTCTATTCCTCTTCTACGAACTCTTTGGGGTCGTCACCAATCTAGTGGGTGGTTGGCTCGGAGCTCGTATTGGTCTTAATAGGACCATGAACATTGGGCTCGCCTTACAGATTGGCGCGCTAGCTATGCTGGCAGTACCTTCAGCCTATCTCACCATACCCTGGGTGATGGCCGCCCAAGCGCTTTCCGGCGTTGCTAAAGATCTGAATAAAATGAGTGCGAAAAGTGCCATCAAGCAACTGGTTCCTGAAAACGCCGAAAGTTCTCTATTTAAATGGGTCGCACTGCTTACAGGATCGAAAAACACGCTAAAAGGTGTGGGCTTCTTTATGGGTGGTGCCCTGCTGGTCTGGCTAGGGTTTCAAGGGGCGGTTACCGCCATGGCCGCGGTCTTACTGATTGTCTGGATCAGCTCTCTACTGCTTCTAAAAAAAGAGTTGGGTAAAGCGAGCTACAAACCTAAATTCAGAGAGATATTCTCTAAAAGTGACTCCGTTAATAGACTCTCAGCAGCCCGATTCTTTCTATTCGGTGCGCGGGATATCTGGTTTGTGATTGCACTACCCGTCTTTCTTGCAGAGACCCTTAACTGGGGCGAAGAGGCAACCGGGGCGTTTATGGCGATATGGATTATTGGCTACGGCATTATTCAAGCGTCATCGCCAAAACTGCTTAATAACAGAGAGCACCCACCCAGTCGTGACCGAGCCGTCACGCTTGCAGCCCTGCTAACCCTAGTGCCAACCGCAATGGCCGCTCTACTCTTCGCAAAGGTCGAGCCCACCTGGGTCATAATGGTGGGTTTAGCGCTGTTTGCACTGATCTTTGCTCTCAACTCAGCCGTTCACAGCTATCTAATTGTTAGCTATGCCAAAGCAGACGGTGTCTCGTTAGATGTGGGGTTCTATTACATGGCTAATGCCATGGGGCGCTTGATCGGCACCCTGCTATCGGGTGCACTGTTTCAGTGGGCTGGATTGGGCGTTGCGGGGCTAGTGGCCTGCCTTGTTGGATCTGCGATTATGGTATTAGCAGCGGCGCTGCTCAGCCGAAAACTGCCAGTCTAAGCCAACCTTGTTAATGCAGTGTCGGTGGCTCTTCATCATCGACAAATAGAGGCTGACCTTCTGAATCCATTCCGATGGCGCCCTTTTCAATGGCATGATCCACCATTTGAGCCACCATCATCTCAGTCAGGTGTGCACTAAGAATCATGCCAGCAGGTGGATCTTGATTGAACATCTCGGGATCCACCAATCCATCGTTTCGTAACCCTAACATTAAAGGGTTTTCGGCCAACAGCGGTGCCAAATCGTCTGGAGCAAAGACGGCATAGTCCGACGCAATTTTAAGGCTGAGCTGATAGGCATCCATCGTCTCACTGCTCAGCGCACTTTCGAAGGCTGTTTCAGCCGCCGCGAACAGATCAGAGAGCTGACTCCGTCCAGTTTGCGGAACAAACTCTTTAGGTGTTTTCGTGTAATCGACACCTAAAACGGGTTTGCAGAGATCCAGTTCATGCGCATCAACCAACAGATCCCCATGCTCATCACGCTCTAACCAGTCGCGCTTGGTCGCAACCATCATTAGACCATCCATACCCGCCGCCACAAGATTGGCACTGATGATCGCTCCGATGGTCGGGTTTGCACCCTCCTCTTCACTCTCGATCAGATCACCGGCACGTGAAGCCAACAGGCGTGGCGCTGATAGAATGAGCTCTACTAACTCGTCAGCTGGCAAGGCTAAACGCCTATGAGCAAGCTGGTGAGCCGTTTTAAAGGGGTAGCTGTGGCCGTTAGCCTCCATCTCTTTGAGATAGGCTTCGCGAAGGTCATCAAGCAGTTCGGTCAACTTGTCACTCATATTAGTGCAGATTGATACCAATGGGTTTAATGTCAGATTTAATCTGATCAAATTCAGATCTGAGCTGGGATAGCGGCGATAGCCCAAAATCACGTGGACAGGCTGGAAGTTCATACCAATCCAAGGCCCAAATTCGCACCATAATCTCGTACTCACCAATCAGCGCATCCAGTAGAATCATGACTGCCTCAACTCGCGGATCCATATCGAGCACGGTCGGTGCATCTTCCATGTAGATTGCGAGCTCTAACTTGCCATTGATGGTGCGCAGTGAATACCAGTAGTCGTTGATCTCACAGAGCTCTCCGCCCAGATCGACGGTGCGTGGCACAGGATCATGACGCTCATTGAAGGCGCGTACTTGGAAGCCATTCAGTTTAGGCGCAGCACCGACCAGTGTTAACACACTGTGAATCGACTCTGGGTAGCCATCACAACCAAAGACCAACTGAACAGGACCATCCTCTTGATTACGCTCAAAATGGAACGTCAGGTTAGAGTCGATCTCTTTCAGTGTCGGTCTGTAATCCATAAGCACACGCTCACCTTGCTCAGCGAGCTGCTCGAGCGTGGCGTGTTGAAGGGCATCTAGGGTAATCGCAAGATCATCCCAAAAGGCTTTAATACTATCGACTTGTTCTTGCATATTAAGTGCGTGGTAAGGTCACACCCGTTTGACCCTGGTATTTACCACCACGATCACCGTAGGAGACTTCACACACTTCATCACCGCCAATAAAGAGCATCTGAGCTACACCCTCGTTAGCATAGATCTTAGCAGGCAGCGGCGTGGTATTAGAGAACTCAAGTGTCACGTGACCTTCCCACTCTGGTTCGAGCGGTGTGACGTTCACAATGATGCCACAACGTGCGTAGGTACTTTTACCCAAGCAGATTGTTAGCACATCACGGGGGATCTTGAAGTATTCAACAGTGCGAGCCAGTGCAAAGGAGTTTGGCGGGATGATACAGACATCCGACTTCACATTAACAAAGCTCTCGCTGTTGAAGTCTTTAGGGTCGACAACCGATGAGTTGATGTTGGTGAAGATTTTAAACTCGTCAGCACAACGAACATCATAGCCGTAGCTAGACGTACCGTATGAGACGATCTTTTCACCATTCACTTCACGAACCTGACCCGGCTCAAACGGATCAATCATCTGTTGCTGTTCCGCCATGCGACGGATCCACTTATCGGCTTTGATACCCATTACTTATCACCTAAAAAGAAAACCGCGAAATAATAGCAAAAAAGGCTCCAGAAATAGAGCCTTTTCTTTACACATCAATCATCCATGATGTTGATGAAAGGCGCCTCAGCCTGTGTGTGATTGGCAAGCACTTCACTGACGGAAGCCGCAACCCTTTGATAGAGGCTGGCATACTCAGATTCAGGTTCGGCAATGACGATGGGTGTGCCCGAGTCGGCCTGCACGCGAATTGGCATTGCCAAAGGTAACTGACCCAAGAGCTTGGTTTGATACTGCTCTGCCATCTTATCACCGCCACCTTCCCCAAAAATGGGGTCAACATGACCGCAGTTTGAACAGACGTGCACGCTCATGTTTTCAATGATGCCTAGCACTGGAATATCGACCTTACGGAACATCTCAATGCCCTTCTTGGCATCAAGCAGCGCAATATCCTGAGGCGTGGTTACGACGATGGCACCATCGACCGGTACCTTTTGCGACAGCGTCAATTGAATGTCACCTGTACCAGGCGGCATATCGATCAGCAGAAGATCCAAATCATCCCATTGTGTCTGCATCAACAGCTGCTGAAGCGCACTACTTACCATGGGACCACGCCACACCATAGGTGTATCTTCATCGATCAAATAACTGATCGACATAGTCTGAATGTCGTGCGCGACGACGGGAATAAAGTACTTCTCTTCAGCTGTTTTCGGGCGAGTACCTGCAGGTACACCAAACATCATTGCTTGGCTGGGACCGTAAATATCAGCATCCAACACGCCGACACGAAGACCCTGTACAGATAGAGCAGCTGCCAGGTTAGCTGTGACCGTCGACTTACCCACTCCGCCTTTACCAGAGGAGATCGCGACAATTTTTTTAACACCCGCAAGATTTTCAAGTTTCTGAGACACGGTACCACCCAAACATAATAACCAAGTAATTTAGTAGGATTATTTCAAAAAGAGGATCGATTAACTAGACCTTCTTAGTAAGGTATACGCCACATTCGACATGATGGGTGTATGGGAACTGATCAAACAGAGCAAAACGCTGCACGTCGTGAGTCTGAGACAGTATCTCTAAATTCTCTTTTAAGGTTTCAGGGTTACAGGAGATATAGACAATCGCCGGGTAGGTCTGCACTTGCTTAACGGTCTCTGCATCTAAACCTGCACGAGGCGGATCAACCAGTACGGTTTGAAAATCAAAGCTGGTCAGATCCAACCCTTCGGTTCTACGAGAAGTACGAGTGCCTTGAAGTACCTCAGTAAACTCTTCTGAAGAGAGGCGCAAAATAGAGACGTTCTCAACACCATTTACCTCAATGTTGTACTGCGCACTGCGTACCGACTCTTTAGAGATCTCAGTACCGACAACTCGATCGAAGTTCTGCGCTAGCGGCAGACTGAAGTTACCGTTACCACAGTAGAACTCCACCAGGTCGCCCCTAGCATCTTGAGTTGCATCCAACGCCCACTCGATCATCTGTTCACACACCTTAGCGTTGGGTTGGGTGAAACTGTTTTCGGTCTGTTTGTAGGTGAAGGGCTGACCATTGATCTGAATCGTTTCAATAACAAAATCACGATCCAACACAATCTTGTTTTTACGTGAACGGCCTACAATATCAATGCCAAACTCTTCACGAAGGGGTTTTGCCGCCTCAATCCACTCTTCTCCGATCGCGCGGTGGTAGAGCATGCTGACCAACAGCTCCCCTTTTAAGGTCGCTAGGAAATCTATTTGAAATAGACGTTTACGCAGCTCAACGTCACCTTTTAAACGCTCGAGAAAATCGAACATCATCGATTCAATGCGCGTATCGACCATTTTGCATTCTGTCACCTTGACCGGTTTGCGCTTATCTCCCGGTTCAAACATCACGTAGTCGATCTCATCACCATCATGCCAAACTCGAAACTCTGCTCGCATACGGTAGTTCTCTGGTGGGGAGCGAAACAGCTCGAGCTCGGGAAGATCAAACTCTGAGAATAACTGCTGCATTGTTTCTGCTTTTTCAGCAAGTTGCTGTTCGTAGAGGGCAGGATCAATAACCGGTAAAGATGACATGCAATGGGTGCCTTTAAACGTCTAAAAAGAGTAATTGGGGCGCAGTGTAACAGTGCATTGAGTAGTGACCAAACCTGAGACCTTTAATCAATCGAAGTAAACGCGTAAAATCGACGCTCAATTTTTTCGTAGTAGATAGTGATTAACCTAGATGACTGATTCTAATCGCAAGATTCTTGTTACCAGTGCCCTGCCTTACGCTAATGGACCTATTCACCTGGGCCACCTAGTTGAATACATCCAAACCGATATTTGGGTTCGCTTCCAAAAGCAGCGCGGCCATCAATGTACATACGTCTGTGCAGATGATGCTCACGGTACACCGATCATGCTGAAAGCGGATCAGATGGGTATCTCACCTCAAGCATTGATCGACAAAGTCAGTGAAGAGCACCAGCGTGACTTCTCAGGTTTTTTGGTCAACTTCGACAACTACTACTCGACGCACTCGGAAGAGAACAAGCAGTTTGCTGAACTGATCTACACGCGTTTACGAGATAAAGGTCACATTGCTCGTCGCACCATCACTCAAGCGTACGATCCTGAAAAGGAGATGTTCCTTCCGGATCGTTTCATCAAAGGTGACTGTCCAAAATGTGGTGCGGAAGATCAGTACGGCGACTCGTGTGAAAAGTGTGGTGCAACCTATGCCCCGACTGAACTGAAAAATGCCTACTCTGCTGTATCAGGTGCAAAACCGATCGAGAAAGAGTCTGAGCACTACTTCTTTAAGCTTGAAGATTTCGAATCCTTCCTTAAAGGCTGGGTAGACACACACGTTCAGGATCAGATGAAACACAAGCTGAATGAGTGGTTCGAATCCGGTCTTCAACAGTGGGATATCTCACGTGATGCGCCCTACTGGGGATTTGAGATTCCTGACGCCCCTGGCAAATACTTCTACGTTTGGTTGGACGCTCCCATCGGCTACATGGCTAGCTTTAAAAATTGGGCGGATAAAAATGGCGTCGATTTCAATGAGTACTGGTCAGAAGATAGCAGCGCTGAACTCTATCACTTCATCGGTAAAGACATCGCCTACTTCCACACCCTATTCTGGCCTGCTGAACTGCATGGTGCAGGATTTAGAACACCAACAGGGGTTTTCTGTCACGGTTTCCTAACAGTCGATGGACAGAAGATGTCTAAGTCTCGTGGCACCTTTATTATGGCCGAGACCTACCTGAAACACCTACGTCCAGAGTATCTACGCTACTACTTTGCAGCGAAACTGGGCTCAGGTATTGATGACATCGACTTAAGCTTAGAGGACTTCCGTCTTCGTGTTAACGCCGATCTAGTTAACAAAGTCATCAACATTGCGAGCCGTTGTGCAGGATTTATCACTAAGAAGTTTGATGGCCAACTGGATAGCACACTGGCTCAACCAGAGCTCTATAACGAAGCAGTTGCCGCTGGTGATTCGATTGCAAATGCTTATGAAAAGCGCGAGTACGCCAAAGCGATGCGCGAAATCATGGCATTAGCCGATAAAGCCAACCAGTATATTGATGCAGCTGAGCCTTGGGTATTGGCTAAGCAGGAAGGTAAAGAGGCTGAGGTTCAAGCCTGCTGTACCATGGGCATTAACCTATTCCGAGTGATCATTAGTTACTTAACTCCAGTTCTTCCAGAGGTATCTGAACAAGCTAAAGGCTTCCTTAATATTGAAAGCTTTGCTTGGGATGAGATTCAAACACCTCTACTGGACCAAAAGATCAACAAGTTCAAGCCGCTTATGCAGCGTGTAGAGCCTGAAAAGATCGAGGCGGTCATCGAAGATTCAAAACAGAATCTACAAGCCGCTGCGCCTGTTAAAAAGGCTGAGCCTAGTAAAGAGCCCATTGCTGAGACCATCGAGTTTCCAGACTTTGCCAAAGTCGATCTTCGTGTCGCTCGCATCGCTAAAGCTGAGCATGTTGAAGGTGCTGACAAACTCCTTCGATTGACGCTTGATCTAGGCGATGAGACACGCAATGTCTTTGCAGGTATCAAATCGGCCTATGCTCCAGAAGACTTGGAAGGCAAACTGACCGTTATGGTCGCTAACCTTGCACCGCGTAAGATGAAGTTTGGAATGTCTGAGGGGATGGTACTAGCGGCTGGACCTGGCGGTAAGGATCTTTGGATATTAGAACCCCATGCCGGCGCTCAGCCAGGAATGCGCATCATGTAAGCCCTGTTTTCGAACAGTGCGTCTTTTTAAAAAGGAGCTTCGGCTCCTTTTTTATTACCCCTTGTTGATTAAATTACATCCCAATAAGAAGAGAATTAAGCTAAATCTTAAGCATCCTGAAAAATTTTAATAATCCGTATAAGTTAATTCAGTTTGGTTATTAATAACTTTCGTAGTAGATTATAAAGATTAGTTTTAGGTTAATTCTATTTAGTTATGGAATGGCCATATTATATAGGCTTAGCTTCTATGCTGAGCCAGGGTTATCAACAGCCATCCTCGGGTGGATACTATAAGAGAGGTGAAATCGATGAGAATCGGTGTACCCCGCGAGAACGAAGAAGGCGAAAAACGCGTCGCCCTCACTCCAGACGTTGCAGTTAAAATGCAAAAGCTGGGTTTCGACATCTCGATGGAAAGCGGCGCTGGCGCAGATGCTAGCTATGCGGACGAAGAGTATGAGAAAGCTGGTGTAGAGATCATTAAAGATCCTAAAGAGCTATGGGGTAATTCAGACATTATCCTGAAGGTTCGCCCACCTAAAGCCCACCCTGAACTTGGTTTCAATGGCGTAGAGTTGATGAAGAAGGATCAAACCATCATCAGCTTCCTATACCCAGCGATGAACCCTGAGATGCTCAAAGAGATGGCTGATCATGGTATCAATGCACTGGCTATGGACTCTGTACCACGTATTTCACGTGCACAGAAGATGGACGCCCTATCTTCAATGGCTAACATCGCGGGTTACCGTGCTGTTGTTGAAGCAGCGCAGCATTTCGGTCGCTTCTTCACTGGTCAGATCACCGCAGCAGGTCGAATCAACCCAGCTAAAGTACTGGTTATCGGTGCCGGTGTTGCCGGTCTTGCCGCTATCGGTGCTGCGAAAGGCATGGGTGCCATTGTTCGTGCATTTGATACTCGCCCTGAGGTTAAAGAGCAAGTTGAGTCGATGGATGCTGAATTCCTGATGCTCGATTTCGAAGATGACGAAGATGGCAGCGGTTCTGGCGGTTACGCTAAGACCATGAGCCCTGAGTTCATCAAAGCAGAGATGGATCTATTCGCGGCTCAGGCTGCAGAAGTGGATATCATTATCACTACCGCACTGATCCCTGGCAAAGAGGCACCTGAGCTGATCACTGAGCGTATGGTCGCTAACATGAAGCCTGGCTCTGTCATTGTTGACCTTGCAGCGGAAGCGGGTGGTAACTGTAAACTTACCGTCGCTAACGAAGTGGTTAAGAAGCACGATGTCACTATCATCGGCTACACCAACCTACCGAGCCGTCTTGCAGCGCAATCCTCTCAGCTCTATGCAACTAACATGTTGAACCTGTTGACTGAACTTTGCCCAGAGAAAAACGGCGAAATCGACATCAACATGGAAGACGAGGTGATTCGTGGTGCGACGGTTGTCAAAGAGGGCAACATCACTTGGCCACCACCAGCGCCTCGTATCTCGCTTGCACCTAAAGAGGACGTCGGCCTTAAAGCGAAGCAAGAGCTTGAGCCAGAGGTTGAAAAACCGGCTCACCCACTTGCGTTCCTGATCCCTCTACTGATCGCCGGTGGCGCTCTATTTGGATTGGGTTCTGTTGCTCCACCTGAGTTCATTGGCCACCTAACCGTATTCGTATTGTCATGTTTTATCGGATACATGGTTATCTGGGGCGTATCGCACTCACTGCACACACCATTGATGTCTGTCACCAACGCAATCAGTTCCATTATTGTGATTGGCGCTTTAATTCAGATCTCAAGTGACAATCCAGTGGTGATGGCGCTTGCCGGATTGGCTGTGTTCATTACCAGCATCAACATTGTGGGCGGTTTCGCCGTAACACAACGCATGCTTCGCATGTTTAGGAAGTAAGGAGATAATCGATGACTTCAGGAATTATTACAGCTTCCTACATTGCAGCCAGCGCCCTGTTTATCATGGCACTAGGCGGTCTTGCGCATCAGGAGTCTGCACGTCGCGGTAACTTCTATGGCATGCTGGGTATGGCGATTGCTGTCGGTGTTACCATCGTTGGCCTAGTCTCTAACAACTACGGACTTCTGGTCGGTGGTATTGTTGTCGGTGGTATCATTGGCTACATTCTGGCGCAACGTGTAGAAATGACCTCTATGCCTGAGCTAGTGGCGATTCTTCACAGCCTTGTGGGCCTAGCAGCCGTATTTGTGGGTTGGGCGAATGCTCTAGAGCATGCACCACTCACCGGTGTTGCTCAGTCGATTCACGCCGTTGAAACCTACCTTGGCATTCTGATCGGTGCGATGACCTTCTCTGGTTCCGTCATGGCTTACTTGAAACTAAGCGGGAAGATTGGCGGACGCCCTCTTCAACTACCAGGTCGTCACCTATTCAACATTGCACTCGGTGTGATCGCTTTATACTTCATGATTCAGTACATGGATACAGCGGCAACTGGCGGTGTCTTTGAATTGACGGTTATGACCATCATCGCACTGGTATTTGGTGTGCACATGGTGGCAGCGATCGGTGGTGCTGATATGCCTGTTGTAGTCTCAATGCTGAACAGCTACTCAGGTTGGGCTGCTGCAGCGATGGGCTTCATGCTAGGTAACGATCTACTCATCGTCGTCGGTGCTCTAGTCGGTTCAAGTGGTGCTATCCTCTCTTACATCATGTGTAAGGCGATGAACCGCAAGTTCCTAAACGTAATCTTTGGTGGTATTGGTCAGAAAGCTTCAAGCGGTGGTCCAGCAGGCCCTGCGGGTAATGCTGAAGACATTCGCTCGGTTGAATCGGATGAAGCGGCAGACATGCTTCTTAACGCTAAAGAGGTCATGATCCTACCAGGTTACGGTATGGCGGTTGCTCAGGCTCAACACACCGTATTCGAGATCACTAAGAAACTTCGCGACAAAGGCATCAACGTTCGCTTTGGTATTCACCCTGTAGCGGGTCGTATGCCTGGTCACATGAACGTACTGCTTGCTGAAGCGAAAGTACCTTATGACATCGTTTACGAGATGGAAGAGATCAACGAAGACTTCCCTAACGTTGACGTATCTATCGTTATCGGTGCCAACGACATCGTCAACCCTGCAGCACAGGAAGTACCAGACAGCCCTATCGCAGGTATGCCTGTACTTGAGCCTTGGAACGGTAAACAGACCATTGTCATGAAACGTTCTATGGGTACTGGTTATGCGGGTGTCGATAACCCACTCTTCTACAAAGAGAACACACGCATGCTATTCGGTGATGCTAAAGAGCGTTTGGATCAAATCCTTAAAGCGATTAGCTAATCCAGAGTTGATACTAAAACGGCACCCTCGGGTGCCGTTTTTTTTATGAGTAATCATTATCAGGAAGGCTGATATCAACCAGCAGAGGTTCAACCTTGTCGCCCTGCAACCCAATCATTTCGTCATAATAGGATTGATGCTCTAGCACCGCCCTTTCAACCCTTAATCCTTTGAACGGAATCTTGGCCGCTAGCTGAGATCGAAACACCTGAGGGCGCCCAGTGTCGTCAACTAGGGTTGATTGCCCAGTCTCAGTCGTTAATTGAACCAGATAGTGTTCACATTCAAAGGACTTCAATCTCAATTCAGATATAACCGGACGCTCACGATTGAGCTGCTCGATAGTTACTTTCATATGGCTTCCTTAAATCTACTTTTCAGGTTACGTCAGCTATACTCTTTCGGACCAAGCATTCATGCCAAACCTTCAAACCCAATATAAGTACAGAGACAAGACCTTGTGAATCCAATCTCTTTTATTGCTGTCGTTATACTGATTCTGCTGATACTCGGCTGGGTGAGATCTAAACCCAAAGAGCATCGACGCAGAGCTTGGCTTCAAGCCGGACTCATCACCCTAGCGCTGGTGATGCTCTTTTTAGCCATTACCGGCAGGATGCACTGGCTAGGCGCTCTGATTGCCGGCCTACTTCCCTTTGTTAAAAGTGCGTTTCCCTGGTTGCTGCGCCTACTACCTTTTCTAAGGGCTCGACGCCAGCAACAAAAGAACAGCCCTAAACCCTCCGGAAACCCAAGCAAACAGGAGGCCTATGAAATATTGGGTCTTAAAGAGGGAGCATCCAAAGAGGAGATCCTTGCTGCGCATAAGCGATTGATGCAAAAAGCCCACCCTGATCGCGGTGGCAGTGATTGGCTTGCCTCTCGCATTAACTCGGCCAAAGAGACGCTTCTAAAGGACTAACCAGAGATGAAACTCGTCGACATCATCCGCTACCCGATCAAGTCGGGTCAGGCCGTGCATTTAGAGCAAGCGAACATAGAAACTAAAGGGATCGTTGGCGACCGTCGTTTCATGCTAGCGGAAGAGGATGGGCGGTTTATAACAGCTAGAAAAGATCCGATTCTGCTGGATCTGAACATCGAGTCAGACGGTCAGACTCTCTCTATCCTCTACAAAAACAAGATGATTGCGAAGGGTGATTTCAGCTCATCGGAGAGACTCAGCGTCACTGTTTGGAGTCGGATTACCTCAGTACAACGAATCAGGCTCAATAATAAGACGCTGGATTCCCTGTTCGAACGCAAAGTCTGCCTAGTGTTTAACGACAGTCAGGCAACAGAACTTGCAGAAAAGCGCTATGAGTGGGGCCCAATACTCAGTGATGGTTACCCTATTCTACTGACCAATACCGCCTCACTGGATGCACTTAACCATGCATCAGGCGGGCTGTTTGAAATGGCTCGATTTAGACCTAACCTTGTCATCGACAGTTCAATACCCTGGATTGAAGATAGCTGGAGTCGGTTTCAAATCGGAGAGGCCATATTTGAACGTCGCAAGCCATGCGAACGCTGTGTTTTAGTCACACGCGATCCCATCACTGGATTGAAAGATAGCCATCAGGAACCGCTCCGCACACTGCAGGCAATTCACTCTGGACCGAATGGGGAGATCAACTTTGGCCAAAATATTAGCTTGGTAAAGCCTGGAAAGGTCTCTCTTGGGGATAAAGTGACCCTAGTCGATGAACTGGGACACCCTATGTCGTAAAGCCTTGAGTTGATGCTTGTTCGGTTTAAGTTCAAGGTGACCAACCTCGTTATGCGCAACCCCCTTATCTAACAACTCAATCCAAGGTCTTACTAGTGTGAGTGGCGCACTGCCCTGAGCAAAGCGCTTTAAAGACTCAATCTGATGAGACGATAAAGCTCTCTGCTCAAGCGTTTTAGGTAGAGCCTCAAAACCAACTGGCATTGCCGACCTCAACTCTCTCTCAATCTCAAATTGATAACGAGAAACTGCCTGCTCGCATAGAAACTGAATATCGTCTGTGGCGTTGGCGTTTAACGCTTTCATAACCAGCAATGCGGGCTCACCCGCCACCGGATCGATACGATCGCCCATACGAATCGCTCTGTAGCCAGAAGCGTTCCAAAACTGCCACACCTCTTGGTATCCAGCAAAGCTAGCTCCCATGAAGTCGATCTGAGACGCAATCGCTTTCGCTTCAATAGAACGGAGCATAGCTGCGGCAATGCCTGATCTTCTGAAATCTGGCACGACCGCAATACGTGCAATTCGCCAGAAGCGCTTGGTACCTAGTGTGACCATACCCTCAGAGAATATGAGTGTTTGCGGAAGTAGATTGCCATTTGGCCGTCGAACACCCTGAGCGATCGCCTCAGAGAGCTCAGCAGACAGCTCACCCTCTTCTGAAATCCACGCAACACCAACCAACACTCCGCCCTGCACTGTCGCGAAAATAGATTGCCCTGGGGAGTCGAGTAGAACTCGTAGGTCGTTGGGTGAGGTTCGGTAGTGAGCTAGGTGTAGAAGCTGATAGATCGCCTGTAATCGATCAGGATGGCTAACAAGGCCATCGAGTTCTAAACCATACACGCAGTCATCAAAGCCTGAGAACGCCTTAGACGGCTCGCCTTCAGTCAGAAACAGCAGTTCATTGATCGTCTCTTCAAGCTGATCCCATTGAGACCATCGAACCGGTTCAGCCAGCTGGGAGTAGTTAACACCCTCTCGCTGTAGACCCAAACGTTGTAGAAAACGAAGAGAGAAACCACGCCCAAATCCTTCATAGCCATTAACCGTTGTCGAGACTGCTAGATGATTGGCAATTTCAACCAGTTGATCAAGCAGAGGCGTTGCAATCGCGGCGGCTTCATCAATCACCAACAGTCGAATATCGGGGTTGGTACGCAGCTCCTGTAAGGCTTCAGCAGGATGGAGGAAGCGCGGCTGAAACTCATCGCTCTGCTGATAGAGAGAGTAAACGGCGCGCTTATCCGGTGCCGTCACAATGACCTGATTGGACTCCCAATCAGACTGTTTTAACGCATGGCCCAAAGCTGAGGATTTGCCGCGACCTCTGTCTGCTGTAATAACTCTGGTAGAGGTCGATAGAGACCAGTCATCAAGCAGGTTATCCACCACAGCCTGTTGGTCAGCAGTTAGGGCTATTGATTCAGATAATTGAGTGCTAGTTGTACTATTGAGCTCGACGGCGTCAATATCACAAATAATATTACTACTATGATTTAAACTATTGATTAATAATTGTATGTAGTTTGAATAATAACTTTCAGACTGCCCCAAGGCTTGTAAAAACGGATCAGCATAATTGGGCCAAACAGACGCTTTAGGAGTGATCAAAATCAGTACACCAGGAGCCCGAACAAGGCCCGCCCCTTGGGCCAGAGCATTAGGTGTGAAGCCGTCAAAAGCATTGAAGATAAGGTAGTCAATGGATTGACCAAGCTCTGTCGCTAATCGATCGGCTCTAATCGAACTAAAACCCTCTTGCGACTGACCGACTAACAACCCTTTCATAGAGTTGAGAGGGAGTTGATCCTTAAGCTGATTGATCGCCTGACCTGCCTCTACTTCTGACTCACACTGAAGCCAAACCAGTTTTCGATCGTTGATGGCCACTATCGATGACGCTCTAGATTGGCGAGGCGCTGCTCTTCATTCTTACGTAACAACAGATAGATCGCTGCAAGCCCCCCATGCTGGGGCTGACAGCTATGAAAGGCTAACACCTCATCAATGTTTGGCAGCCAGAGTGTCAGTGCACTTTTCATCCTGTTCTGAGGTGCCTGCAGATGCTTGCCACGTCCATGGGTAATCATGACTGTGCGTAGACCCAATCGGTAACACTCCTTTACAAAATTAGGCACCTCTTCACAGGCCTCAGAGAGCGTTCTGTTAATCAAATCAAGGCGCGCATCGACAGTGTATTTACCCAAACGGAGATTGCGATAGACCCCCTCTTGAACGCCATCGCGTTTCCACTCGACAGGGTCCAAGGGGTTCAACAGTTGATTGTCAGTAAATCGAAAGCGCTCATCAACCCCTTCGGCCTCACGTCGACGCTGTTCAAGAGCCTGCATATCACCACGTCTTAAGTGCTCGCGCGCAGAGACCTTAGCCTCTGCCTTAATCGGTTTAACTCCTTCACCTAGCATTAACGATGTGAAATCGTTTGTAATCTCTTGATCAGACACACTCATTACCTCAAAACCGGCAGAAAGACTTTAAACCGGTCAATAAAGTGATTATTGTTGCTGTAATAACGAATAACAACCCTGATTCGAATCAGTCGCCTGTTAAGGACACACCACTATGCAACGCGTCATTATCGCTCTTATTCTGATTATCATTGCAGTATCGACTTACCTTTTCCTGAACAAACCGGAAATATCCACTGACTCACAAACCGGCGAAAGTGTGCAACCACAAAGCACCCCCTCACAACAGCCCCTTGCAGAGACACTAAAAGCGGCCAAAAAGGTCATTAAAACACTGACCGAAGAGACCAAAGATGAAGCGCTCGATATTAAACAAGCGAATAACTTTGTTACCGGTGATCAACTGCTAGAACTACCCAACATGAAGAGTGAGGCCGCTCAAGTAGAGACCATTCAGACAGCTATGGAGGCCGCTGATGAGGCTCAAACCCAGGGTGTACAAACCTCAACCCTTGTTGTGAAGCAGCCACTCGTCAGCAATGAATCGGTGAAGCCTGATCAGATGATGAAACTCATCTCTGAAGACAATGTTATCAATACCAAAACACTGTCACCCGGAGACAAAATTCGTCTTAAAGAGCTTCTATCTAATCCCGACATCGCTGCCGGCAGTGTCTTCTACATTCATGCGGTAACCCCCAACGACATGCAAGGGCTCTGGGGCATATTGCAGCGTGGCCTTACCAACACCTTCCGTGAAGGGATCAAGCTCAGTGGTGAGAACGGACAAACGCTCATCGCAGAGATTCCAGAACTTGCTGACGAAGTGCTTGAGAATCAACGCTCCTCTTTCTTAGGCGAGTTCCTCTACTCTAAGGTGAACGACATCTACATTTACAACTACCAACAGGGAATGCTGGGTCAGGATCCAGACCTGATTAAACCCGGTCAACAGTTGGTGATTGTTAGTTATAGTGAAGAGGAGCTGATTAAAATTTACCAACACTTCACACGAGGCTAATCAGATGATCGATTTCTACACCTGGGGCACACCAAACGGCCATAAGATCCGAATCATGCTTGAAGCCTGTGGTTTCGAATATCAACTCCATAGAGTCGATATTCTTAACGATGAACAGTTCAAACCTGAATTTCTAGCCATCAGTCCCAACAATAAGATACCCGCCATCGTTGATCATGATGGTCCTAATGGCGAGGCTATCTCCCTATTTGAAACCGGTGCTATCCTGCTCTATCTCGCCGAGAAAAGTGGCCAGTTTATGCCCACAGAACCTAAAGCCTACTGGCAAGTGATGCAGTGGCTAATGTGGCAGATGGGTGGATTTGGACCTATGCTTGGACAGGCACATCACTTCAATAAATTTGCACCGGAACCTATCCCCTACGCGGTTGATCGCTACTGCAAAGAGGCGCATCGTCTTTGGGGTGTTCTGGATAAACAATTGGAAGGACGCGACTTTGTTTGTGATCAACTGTCGATTGCTGACTTCGCAATCTTTCCATGGGCAAATCGCTTTGAATTTCAAAAAATAGAACCTGATCAATACCCCAATGTGGCCGCTTATATTGAGCGAATGAAGTCCTTTGACTTTGTCTCTAAAGGGCTAGAGATGCCTAGCACATAATGTTCAGGCCCGCTTTCATGGCGGGCCTTTTTGTTGTTTAAAAAATAAACAGCTGGCTTATTAGCCTAAAGTCTGTATAATTTGCGCCTCTTTCAACGATCCTCCACCTGCTTTTGACTTATGGGCCGCGGGTAACGGGATCCCCTAAAAGCAGGAAATCTGATGTCTGATACTGATCAGCCGATCACATTTAGTGATCTTGGCTTAAGCACGCCTATTCTCGACGCACTCTCTGACGTAGGCTATGAAACACCTTCTCCTATCCAAGCCGGCGCTATTCCAGCCCTTCTTGATGGCCGTGATATTCTAGGGCAAGCGCAAACGGGTACTGGTAAAACAGCCGCCTTCGCTCTGCCGCTTCTACAGAACGTCGATACTAGCAAGATCCACCCACAGGTATTGGTACTTGCTCCAACTCGCGAACTCGCCATTCAGGTAGCTGAAGCCTGCGAAAAGTACTCTAAGTACATCCCTGGTCTACGTACACTATCAATCTATGGTGGACAGGGTTACGACACACAACTTCGCTCTCTACGTAAGGGTGTGCATGTCATTATTGGTACACCAGGCCGTGTCATGGACCATGTTCGTCGCGGCACTCTTAGCCTAGACAAACTAAAGTGTTTGGTACTGGATGAGGCGGATGAGATGTTACGCATGGGTTTTATTGACGATGTAGAGTGGGTGCTTGAACACACGCCACCTACTCGTCAGATCGCACTCTTCTCGGCGACGATGCCACGTGAAATTAAAACGATCACTGAGCGTTACCTACAAAACCCTGTGCACGTAAAGATTCAAAGCAAGACTGAGACAGCCAGCACCATTCGCCAGCGCGTTTGGGAAGTTCGTGGCCTCTCTAAGTTCCAAGCGTTAACTCGCCTACTCGAAATGCATGAGCACGACGCAGCACTGATCTTTGTTAGAACTAAGACAGCGACTGAAGAGCTATCAGAACAGCTTATTCAGGCAGGCTTCTATGCAGCTGCACTGCACGGTGACATTCAGCAAGCACAACGTGAACGCGTTGTAGGCCGTCTAAAGTCTGGCAAACTTGATGTTGTCGTGGCGACCGATGTCGTAGCACGCGGTCTGGATGTTGAGCGTATTAGCCACGTTATTAACTTCGATATCCCTTACGATGTTGAGTCTTACGTACACCGAATTGGTCGTACAGGACGTGCAGGTCGTCAAGGTGATGCGGTTCTTTTTGTGACTCATCGTGAGCGCCGCTTGCTTAAGTCGATTGAACGCCACACGCGTTCAACACTTGAAACACTTGAACTTCCCGATGCTAAAGCTCTGAACCAATTGCGTTCACAGCGCCTAAAAGAGCGTCTTGTTAATGCGATTGATAAACCACAGACGGCTGACTTCCATAACCTGATCACTGAACTAGTGACAGAGAGCGGTATCACAGCCTCTGCCCTGGCCGCTGCTGCACTTCAGCTTATCTACAAAGATAAGCCCTTCTATCTTGATGAGAAAGAGCCCAGCTTTAAAGAGCGCCCACGTCGTGAACGCTCTGATCGTGGCGAGCGCGGTGAAAGAGGTGATCGTAAACCTCGTCGTGACTCTGGTGCAGACGAAGGTAAGATCCGTTACTGGATCGGCGTTGGCCACCAACAAGGCGTTAAGCCGGGTAACATTGTCGGTGCGATCGCAAACGAAGCGAACATCAGCAGCGATCTGATTGGACGCATCAGCATCAGTGAGAACTTCTCAACGATTGATCTTCCAAATGATCTTAAGCATGCACAATTGAAGAAAATTGCCGATGCTCGCGTCTGCGGCAAGCAGTTGTCGATTCGTCCATGGCAGGATGAGATGTCAGGTAAGCCAACGCGTCGCAAAGGACCACCGCGCGACCGCAACAGCAAACCTAAAGGCAATCGCAAACCTCGCGCAGAAAAAGCCTAGTGGCATCCGATACTCAGTCTAAGGAGGCTGAGTATCCTCCTTTACCCAAGCATAAGCTTATTCAAAACCATTCTTAAAAACCCACCTTTTACGTTGATTTATTTATAATCAAATGCAACTAAAGTAGTAAAATGACGATCCTTGAGAGGCATACCTTTGCCAAATTCAGATAAGGATTATCAATGCTCCACTATACTCTCATCGCCTTTGCTCTGATTGCTCTGTTAGCCATTGTGTTTGAAGAGCTGATTCATCTGAACAAAGCGAAGTCGACTCTGTTTCTAGGCACGCTCTCTTGGATATTGATCTTCCTGTTTCCTGAACAAGGTGTTACGCCTGAACAACTCAGGGATATGCTCAATGAAAACCTTTTAGATATCGCAGGGCTTTGGCTATTTTTAATGTCCGCGATGACCTTTGTCGCCTTTTTAAACCATCAAGGACTGATTGAGACGCTTATATATCGTCTACTACCCAGTCAAATCAGTGAACGCAAACTCATCTTTCTGGTCGGCATCTTCTCATTTGTCTTCTCAAGTCTCTGTGACAACATCACGGCCACCCTGGTATCCATTGCCTTGGTACTCTCGCTTGGTTTAGAGAGGCGTAAAACCCTTAGACTCTCTGTGCTTGTTGTATTTGCTGTCAACTCCGGTGGTGTATCGCTGATTACCGGTGATGTCACCACATTAATGGTATTTCTAGCCGGCAAGGTAGAGATTACCGACCTACTGCTACTTTCATTACCAGCCTTCCTAAGCACCATGCTGTTAGCGGCCATGCTCTCTAGACCCTTGGTAGGTCAGGTGATAATTACCCCTACCCCTCGCAAAGACGACAAGGTCGGCAAAGTCATTGCGGTTATTTTTCTTTTAACCATTATTTCGACCATTATTCTCAATATTGTTGCGGGTATCCCACCGGTTTTGACCTTCCTTTTTGGACTGTCCACCATGTTTCTGCTGGGCCGTTTTCTCTATGAAGAGGATACTCGTGAAAATCTATTGGACTACGTTAGACGCATCGAGTTCGATACATTGATGTTCTTTTTGGGCATTTTGCTATTGGTGGGGATGCTCAAAGAGATTGGAACCCTAGACAGTTTAGTAGGCATCTATCAGGTCCTACCCATCACCGTTGCAAACTTTGCGATGGGTGTCTTCTCAGCCTTTGTCGATAACGTACCTTTGACAGCGGCACTGCTTAAATCTGGAGTAGAGATGTCAAAAGCCGAGTGGTTATCCTTAACTTATTCTGTGGGTGTTGGGGGTTCGCTGTTGGCAATTGGGTCAGCAGCCGGCATCGTTGCAATGTCTAAAGTGGATATCCTAAATTTCGGAAGTTATGCACGCTACGTCGTCTATCTATCGATTGCGTTTTTAGTCGGTTACCTTAGCAGTTATCTTTTAGGTAGCTATTTCGTCTAACGCCTAATGAAAACGGGCGACACTCTTACTGTTAACCATAACTTCTAAACAGTGAGTTGCCGCCCGCTTGGCCGAAAGCAATATTTCGACTCCTAATACCCTTCAAACCCGGGCCAGGTAAGCCAACCGCTGGATATCAGCTTCAGACTTTTCACTATTCAGTTTAGACCCATGGGTCTGGAGTTCAACTGAAAAAAATTCCATTCAGTTAGCTAAGATTATCCTAACTGACACGACCCTATTAATTGAGTTTTTTGCTGTAAAGTCATCCGCTTAATTGCGTATTCGCGCTGGCTAGCACTTGAACGATCTGCATGTTGCTCATGCCAGATAAGCTCCACAGGTTGTCTAGCTCGTGTGTATTTAGCGCCCCCAACCAGTTCACCATTGTGTTGACGGAGTCGTCTAGTGAGATCCGTGGTAACGCCTGTATAGAGGGTATTATCGGAACAACGAACGACGTAAACAAACCAGTGAGACAAGCCAAACGCACTCAATAAAGATTAGAGCCTAGATATAATCACACCCTTAGCTGTAACTGCAACAGAGCGTTTTGCAAAGATTCTGATGTGATCGGTTTACCCATAACGACATCAGCGCCAGCCTTTAGCAACAGATCTCGTTCGTTACCGACCGTTGCGGCGGTTATTCCTAACACCTTCACATCACTTCCTGTCGCACGAATCGCTTCGACCAACTCATAACCGTTCATCTCCGGCATAAAGATATCCGTTATGATCAAATCCCATTTCTGTTCATTAAACAGATCTAGAGCCAGCTGGCCATTTTCCACAAGAACGGGGTTAGCCCCCAATTTTTGCAGTAAGTTTTCACTAAGCTTTCTGAGCATCAAATTGTCTTCTGCCATCAAAACACTCAACCCCTCTAGTGAAACCATCGATGCCGTCTCATCCGGGGTTGCAGGCTGCTTATGCTCAACCGGCATATTGATTGTGAAGCAAGCACCTCCTAGCGCCTCACTCTCTTTTACATTGAGAGTCCCGCCATTAGCTTGAATGATCTCACGACAGATTGAGAGCCCTAATCCGGTTCCATCCGCATCTGTATCACCTCTTTCAAAGGGTTCAAAAATCGACTCATACTGAGAGGTAGGAATACCACGACCATCATCTTCAACAGAGATACGAAGCTGATGCATAGTCCCCTCATCGGCTGATGAAGGAGTAATTACTTCGACCTGAACTTGAACCATACCTCCTTGCCCGTGCACAACGGCATTCTTAACCAAGTTGGTTAAAACCTGTCGAATACCCCGCTGATCGAGATTGAATTGATGACCTGCCATATCATTCGATTTAACCGAGCATCGAATCTGTTGATTATCGAGCATCGTTTTAAGTGGTATCAGTGATCGCTCTACTATCTCTATAGGACGAGCATTAGAGAGCTCTCTCCCTTGAATCAGTTCTGGTTCAACCACCGATCGTAAATCATCCAATACCGCTAGCAGATGCTGACTGGTAGAGCGAATATCACCAAGTGACTCTGTAATCGCCGCATTGTCCGCTTCCAACATCATATTCAGTGCCGCAGCCGGTGTTCGAAGTTCATGACCAATCACAGCAAACATCTGTTTCTGTTTTTGCAGCGTCTCTTCTAACCGTTTAACAGCGAGGCTGCGCTCAGTAAGCGTAACCTCCAGTTGATGCCTTAGCAGAACATCATCTGTACGATTGATGACTGCGCCGCTAAACCCCTGCAACACACCCTCTTTCACTTCAGGGCGGGCATTCAACTCAAGGTAACGCCTCTCTCCAGAGGGGAGTAACAACTCTCTCTGAATCTTTTGAAAGTTGTTTGATTGCCAATTGAGGAGTCGATTTTTAAGCTGATCCTTTCCACTATCCGCAGCGATACGTGTGTTGATATCCTCTTGAGTAATTGTTGGATACTGATCTTTAGGGAGATCATAAAGGGATCTAAAGACATCATTCGCCGTTACGACACCGTTAATCAAGTCACTGTGAAAGAGTCCTATATCACCATATTCAGAAACATCGTTAAGCTGCTGCAGTACTTTTTCAGTCCGTTTGACCGACTCTGCAAGTGCCAGCTCCTTCTCTTTAATATCCGTTACATCCTGTGACAGCTGAATTCGAATCAGTTCACCCTTTGCATTGGTGTGCTCCGCAATCGTCGAGTTTCTAACCCATTTAGTTCTATTCAACGCCTCTATGTAGAGCGGGTACTCAACGACCGCTCCTATTTGAGCAAGCGCGTCTGTAATTTGATTGCGATATCTAGGCTCAGTAGCATTTAATCTAGCCTCACCGACCAATGGAGCAACATTCTCATTAGGGGGTTCAATTATCCAATGAGCCGTCTGATGATTAACGTTCTCCTCTATTAGCGCTAATTTAGAGGTGGTTAATGCTAAATGGAGTTGTCTGTCTAGAGCCTCTATCTTGGATAGCTGACGATTTCGCACAGTTAACTGATACCAAATCCACCAGGCAAACAGAGCTGACAACAGTGCAACAATCAATAAGAGTAAGCCGATGTATGACTGAACTTGCCTCTCGGTAAATATAGAGAGAGGCTCATTGATGATTGTGACCGACCCCTTAAGATTCGACATATCAGCCTGCCAACGCCTTAACTCGTTATAATCCAAAATGAAGCGTTTTTGAGGTGGTTCAAACCCTTCAGATTGACCGTAAACCAGCTGTGCTATCTTTTGGCCCAACTCTCTAGAAGGAGTCATATATCCACCCAATCCACCAGCCTTTAGACTTGAGCTCTGCATCGATATCAAAGGGGCCACATCAAGATCAACGATCTGTTTAATTAGCTGTATCGGCAATCCATCACCCGAGATCGAACCAGCACCACGCCCTACCCATAAAATGACTCGATCTGCAGGAAGCTGTTTTAATCTGGATAGGGTCTCATCAAAACTTAACGACTCATCAAGTAGGGTTAAATCAAACTGATCGGCAAAGTTAAAATCCCATAGATCTTCAACCTCTACTCGTCGAGAGGCTGGAGCGAGCACAACCAACTCTTTGATGTTTGGAAATAACCTTGGGATTGAATCCAGCGTTTTCCCTAGATCAAACAGCTCCCCTTTCGAAAATCCGGGAAGTGCAGACATGTTGGTGTTAACAGAAACAACATCAATTGCATTGGGTTGCTTACTGGAGAGACCCTGCGCGACTCGCAGGGCAAAATTGCCTTCGGCTATGATCGTCGCGGGTAGTTTAGGGTAATTTTTATAAAGGGAATCGATATTGTGACGAAGGTAATCCGGCTCACTTCTGAAAGCATCCAATCGGTGGATGTAAACCTCTTTTGTAAATAACTCAGATTGATTAACCAGTAGCTGATACTGTTCATCAATAAATCCCTGAAAAACCTCTTGCTGAAAAGGGATCTGTTCGTGGCCAGTAAACAGAATCATTATCCGATTAGGATCCACTGGCTTATGGGACGCCGAAGTCGCTGTTAATGGGATTGAGATCAGTAGAGAGAACAACAACTGGGATTTAGCTTTTGCAAAATATTTGCAAAACGCGACGCATAAATAAAAACAAGAGTTCAGCATGAATAATCCAACACCTAACCTAAACAGTTTCGAGCATCATTAACTTTGATGCCTATCTACTGTGGGTTAAGCAAAAGCCATGCCAACCTACAAACTATTAAGCGGAAAGTTGCTGTACCTGCTCTAAAGCATGATTAGCCTCTTGATGAACCTCACCAAACCAGGCCAGTTCTGAGTGAAGCTTAACCACCTCGCCGACGATGATGATGGATGGCGCGGGAAGTTGGGCACTCTCTTGTAGGTCGGATATCGTCGACAAGGTTCCGGTTAACACTCTTTGATCCTTACAGGTACCACGAGAGACAATGGCGACCGGTGTAGAGGCTGAACGACCCGCACCCATCAATCCCGCAGAGATTTCTGGCAAAGTGTGCAATCCCATATAGAAGACCAGCGTCTCATTCGTAGCTAATAGATCTGAGAAATCCAATTCTGCTTGTCGGCTCTTTAACTGCCCGGTTACAAATCGAACGGATTGAGCAAAATCGCGGTGAGTTAAAGGAATACCCGAGTAACTACTGCAGGCACTGGCCGCTGTAATGCCTGGCACTACCTGAAAAGGCACTCCCTGCTCTGACAAGGTTTGAAGCTCTTCACCGCCACGGCCGAAGATGAACGGATCCCCCCCTTTTAGGCGGACCACTCGCTTACCCTGTTTCGCATGTTTGACTAGCAGCTCGTTAATCCCCTCTTGTGGCAAGGTATGTTGATCACGGCGTTTACCCACAAAGATTAAATCGGCATCTCGACGACAAAGATCCACCACCTCCGGTGAGACCAAGGCGTCATACAACACCACATCGGCCTGCTGCATCAAACGCAGTGCTTTAAAGGTCAGTAGTTCAGGATCCCCTGGCCCTGCGCCGACCAGATAGACTTCACCCATTGGTGCTTTATCTTCGGCCGCTTCAATCGCTGACCTAAGTAACTGCTCAGCCTCATCTTGCTGTTCTGCAAATACCTTTTCGGCGACAGGGCCTGACAGTATCTTCTCCCAAAATAGGCGACGACCATCAACGGTGGAAAATTTCTGTTTCACCTGCTGTCTAAACCGTCCCACCAATGCACCTAAGTCGGCATAGCCTTGAGGGATGAGAGTCTCCAGTCGTGCTCGAAGATTTCTCGCTAAGACCGGTGCTTTACCCGCCGAAGAGATACCGACAACGATTGGGGATCGATCGACAATAGCCGGAAAGATAAACGTACAGAGTGCAGGACTGTCTACAACGTTGACCGGAACATTAGCAGAACGCGCGTCAAAAGAGATCGACTCATTGAGCGACTGATAATCGGTCGCGGCGACGACCAAGACTCTGCCTTGCAGTAGAGATTTACGATACTTACCTAGCTCAACCTGACCACCCTTCTGCTCAACCAGCATTTTCACCTCTTCACACACCTCTGGTGCTATAAGATGAATGAGCGCGCCAGCACGTGTTAATAGCCGTGCTTTACGCAAAGCCACGTCGCCGCCACCTACCAGTAGAACAGGTCGGTTTTTAAGATCAAAAAAGAGCGGTAAATATTCCATAAGAGTGGCTCTACAGTTGCGTATGAAGCCCGCACTCACGGGTCTCTAGCGCTTTAGTTGGATCAAAATAGTCATGCTCATTCGGCAAATTGTGTTCTAGCAGATAGGACTCAAGTTGAGCCTCTGTCAGCTCAAACAGTGGCGCCACCTTCAGCACACCATCTTTTGATTGGCTTAAGACGTCCAGTGACTGTCTAAACTCAGTCTGATCTTTTCGAATGGCGTTAAACCAGACGTCCGGCTTCAGATCAGTAAGAGCCCGCTGAAATGGCTCGATTTTGACCTGCTGTGTAAAGGTTTCATGCAGTGGGCTATCCACGTCAGGGATGCCACCCATGACCACATTACGATGCGCTGCTGTTTGTGCTGGCACATAGGTAATCACATTCAGATTTAGGTCTTGGATTAGCTTTTCGGCGAAGCGGTAGGTCGCCGAGGTGTTGTAACCTGAGTCAACCCAAAGCACTTTAATATCCGGTTTAATGGAGGTCACTAGATGCAGAATGACCGACTCATAGGGACGAAAATTGGTCGTAATAATCGGGTTATCACCCTGCTCTAGTGCCCACTCGACAATCGCTTGAGGGGTTGCACCGGCGAGTTGTTGATTAGCCTTATTAATATCTAAGCTCATAATGTCTGCCTATAGATAGGTTGGTCGTTTCGCGCATCAGCCTGATAGTGCACGGAAATTTCTTGATAGGCTGTTTGGGCTTGTTCAGCATCGATCGGAGCCTGCAACAGCACCGAGTCAAAGCCACACCGATAGAGATAATCCAGTCGATCACGGCTCACCTCACCGCTGGCACGTATCTCACCCTGGAAACCCTCTCGACGTATCAGGCGAGCAAAACTGAAGCCTCTACCGTCGCGTAGCGCTTCAAAATAGATTTCAACCAGCGATACCTGATTTAAATGTGGAATCAGATCATCCAGTGACTCCTCACTGCTGAGTCTGACGCCTAATCGTTCCTGAGGTTGTGCAATCGTCACTTGCTGAAGAAGCTGAGTGAATGGCACAACGATGGATGATTCTGTAATGTCTGAAAACGCTTCCTGAAAAACCCAAGGATCATCACTGACTAAGGTTTTATGCTTAAGCAACGGCATAGACTCTCTCCTTAAACGGCTCAACACCTAGTCGGCGCACGCAATCGATAAACAGCTCATCACCCTTTCGTAGTTCCACATAGGTTTCCAGAAGACGCTTTAACGTATCGGCCACCTCATCAGCAGCGACAGCGCGTCCCAGCACTTTACCCAGTGATGCATCGGCTTCGCTCGATCCTCCCAGTGTGATTTGATACCAATCCTCACCCTTCTTATCGACACCTAGGATACCGATATGGCCCACATGGTGATGGGCACAGGCATTAATACATCCCGACATATTGAGGCGTATATCACCAAGATCATGCAGATAATCAACATCATCAAAGGCATCATTAATCTGCTGAGCAATGTTCAGGGTTTTTGCATTGGCCAAAGAACAGAAATCAAACCCAGGACAGACAATCATATCGGTTAGCGTGCCGATATTGGCACGAGCTAAATTTGCATCACTGAGCGCTACCCAAACGGAGTACAAGTTTCTCTGATCAACATCGGCCAATAGAAGATTTTGATGATGCGTTGAGCGAATCTGTCCAAAGGAGAAACGATCCGCCAACTCTGCCACCAGATCCATCTGCAAGGCTGTGATATCCCCCGGCGCCCCTAACTGCGGCTTAAGGGAGACGGTCACTGCACGATAGCCAGGCACTTTGTGCTGATGCGTATTTCTCTGATACCAGTGTTTAAACTCTGAATGGGTCTCTAGATAGTGATCCAATGTCGTGTCAGCAGCCGCTTGAGCGTTGTAGTCATGTGGCGTGAAGAAGTCACTGACCCGTTCAATCTCCTCTTGAGTAATTTGCAAATCACTCCCTTTGAGATGCTGCCACTCCTCTTCGACAAGATCACGAAACGCATCAGCACCCAGCGCATCAACTAATATCTTAATTCGAGCTTTGTACTTGTTATCACGACGCCCCTTTAAGTTATAAACCCTTAGGATTGCCTCCAAGTACGAGATCACCTCATTAGCGGGTAAGAACTGACGAATCACCTTACCTATTTTCGGTGTGCGCCCTAAACCACCGCCAACTAATACCTCGAAGCCTAGCTCGCCTTGAGCGTTCTTAATGAGGTGCAACCCAACATCATGAACTTGAGTGGCTGCACGGTCTTCTGGCCCTGAGGTAATGGCGATCTTGAATTTTCGTGGAAGATAGGCAAATTCAGGATGCAGAGTCGACCACTGTCGAATCAGCTCACACCAGGGTCTAGGATCAGAAATTTCAGTTGCGGAAACGCCAGCAAAGTGATCAGTGGTCGTATTTCGAATACAGTTGCCTGAAGTCTGGATCGCATGCAGCTGAACCTTTGCGAGATCCGCCAAAATATCAGGCACCTCTTCAAGTTTTGGCCAGTTAAATTGAATATTGGTACGCGTCGTAAAGTGACCATAGCCTCTATCATATTTTCTAGAGATCGCAGACAAAGCTCTTAACTGAGTCGATGTCATCGTTCCATAGGGAATAGCCACCCTAAGCATAGGTGCCTGTCTCTGGATATAGAGACCATTCATCAGACGGAGTGCCAGAAACTCGTCATCACTCAAGCGCCCTTCTAAATACCGCTTGGTTTGATCGCGATACTGTTCAACACGCTCATCAACGATCTTTTGATCAACGTCGTTATAGATATACATCGTCTACCCTAACCCTTTACTGAAATATTCTTTTAAACCGCTAAAACGAAACGGATACCTATCGCCATCAACAGACTGCCGATGATCGGCTGCATCAATTTAGGAGATAGATTCGCCCCTAATCGACTGCCTAACCAAACCCCGGGCAGTGAGCCCACTAATAGGTAGGCCAAAAGCTCCAAATCCACTGTACCCATATGCATGTGACCAAACCCTGAGAAAGCCGTAAGCACAACGGCATGGACTAAGTCCGTTCCAACGATCGTACCCATAGAAAAACGGGGATAGAGTAAGATCAGCATGGCGGTTCCAAGCGCACCTGCCCCTACTGATGAAAGTGTGACCAACCCACCTAAAAAGAGACCACATAACACCGTTAGATAGGGACGCAGCTTTACAAGTGTTTGCGCAAAAGGCGTATCGGACTGCTTGTCTGAAAAACGACGAATTGCCTCACGAAAGAAGACTGCAATAGAGGTGAGTAACAGAGAGATTCCAAGCGTTAAGTTGATGGTTGATTCGAGAGTTGCCACCGAATCAACCTGACTGAGGAGAATCAGCGTCAAAAATGAGCTTGGCAAACTCCCCAACAACAGCAATGCCGCTACACGCCACTCGACCAACTGTCTCTTTGCGTAATTAATGATGCCACCCGCTTTAGTAAATGCTGCGTATAGAAGGTCCGTACTCACAGCCACTATTAAAGGCACACCAAAACCGACAATTAATATAGGCGTCATCAACGCGCCACCACCTATACCGGTCAAACCAATAACGAAACCAACCAAAAGGCCAGCAAAAGAGTATCCAAATTCCATGTGGTTGCTCCGTTATAAAGATAAGAATATAAATTACGAAATGGAATATATATACCTTTCTATATAACTCAAAATAATATTTAGTCGTAATATTATCCGAATCAGTTATATAGCTAATATTTATAGATGATAAATTTTATATAACTAAAACTGCTATCTTAATTTTTATATATTCTTTTGGGTTATATAAATTGGTATGCATAATGCGTTTTCGAAATTAAGGAGGCGCTATGAATCTTATTAGCTCGGATCGTTTGACCCATCTCAAACAGCTTGAAGCAGAGAGCATTCACATCATTCGTGAAGTGGCTGCTGAGTTTAATAACCCTGTTATGCTCTACTCTATCGGTAAAGATTCATCAGTCATGCTGCACTTAGCCCGTAAGGCTTTTTACCCTGGCAATCCTCCTTTTCCACTGCTTCATGTCGATACCACTTGGAAATTCCGAGAGATGATCGAGTTTAGAGATCAGATGGCAAAAGATGCGGGTATGGAGCTGTTGGTTCATATCAATCAGGAGGGCGTCGATATGAACATCAACCCCTTTGTCCATGGGTCCGCAAAACATACTGACATCATGAAGACTCAAGGCCTTAAGCAGGCTCTAAATAAGTATCAGTTTGATGCCGCATTTGGGGGTGCTCGTCGTGATGAAGAGGCGTCTCGCGCCAAGGAACGCGTCTTCTCATTTAGGGACCAAAACCACCGTTGGGATCCAAAAAACCAGAGGCCAGAGCTGTGGAATATCTACAACACTGAGATCAATAAAGGCGAGAGCATTCGTGTCTTTCCTTTATCGAACTGGACAGAGCTAGATATCTGGCAATACATATACTTAGAGAATATTTCTTTAGTACCACTTTACTTTTCTAAGCCGCGTCCAGTGGTTCAGAGAGATGGCATGACCATCATGGTCGATGATGAGCGTTTACCACTTAATGACGGTGAAGTACCTGAACAAAAATCGGTCCGTTTTAGAACCCTAGGCTGCTATCCATTAACGGGCGCCGTTGAATCTACAGCCACAACACTGCCTGAGATCATTCAAGAGATGCTATTGGCTACCACCTCTGAAAGGCAGGGCCGCGCTATAGACCATGACGGTGCAGGGTCCATGGAACAGAAGAAAATCGAAGGATATTTCTAGGATAGATATTATGAGTCATCAATCATCCCTTATTGCCAGTGATATTAACGCATACCTTGAGCAGCACGAGAATAAAGAGCTGCTCCGTTTTATCACCTGTGGCAGCGTCGATGACGGCAAGTCCACTTTGATTGGCCGCCTGCTTCACGACTCTAAAATGATCTATGAGGACCAACTTGCTGCCATCAATAAAGAGAGTAAGCGTGTTGGCACAACCGGCGATCAACCTGATCTAGCGCTGTTGGTCGATGGCCTTCAGGCCGAGCGTGAACAAGGCATCACCATTGATGTCGCTTATCGTTATTTCTCTACTGCAAAACGTAAGTTCATCATTGCCGACACACCCGGTCATGAGCAGTACACACGAAACATGGCGACCGGCGCATCAACAGCGGATTTGGCGATTATTCTGGTCGATGCCCGATACGGCGTTCAGACACAGACACGTCGCCACAGCTACATCGTTTCCCTACTGGGTATTAAACACATTGTCGTCGCGATCAACAAAATGGATCTCGTAGAGTTCGATCAGAATCGTTTTAACGAGATTCAGGCAGAGTATCTCGCTTTGGCCGATAAACTGGGCTTATCCGATATTCACTTCTGCCCTATATCTGCACTGCAGGGTGATAATGTTGTCGATCCATCCATCAACACTCCCTGGTACTCAGGTCCAACCCTTATGGAGTTGCTAGAGGATGTAGATACTGGACGTGCAACGTCTGAGGCTTTTCGCTACCCCGTACAGTATGTCAGTCGCCCTAACTTAAACTTCCGTGGCTATGCAGGAACCATCGCATCAGGCTCCATAGAGGTAGGTCAAGAGGTCAAAGTCCTTCCCAGTAATAAGCAATCCAAGGTTAAATCGATCGTTACGATGGATGGGAATCTTGAACGTGCTTTCGCTCCGATGGCCGTCACGCTGACGCTTGAAGATGAAATCGATATCTCACGAGGTGACACTCTGGTGCTGGCGAATGATGAGGTCGAGCCCATTAACGCCTTTAGAGCCAAACTGATCTGGATGGACCAATCTCCCCTTAAGGTAGGCAACAACCTTCTCATTAAAACAACAGCAGCGAAATCCTCTGGTCGAGTCACTGATATTCATTTCAAAGTGGATGTGAATAGCCAAGAGGCCTTGCCTGCAGATTCATTGACGCTTAATGAAATTGCCGAAGTCAGTCTGCAACTCGATCGCGCGATTCAGATGGATCCCTACCTAGAAAATGGTTCGACCGGATCCTTTGTTGTTATTGACCGCTTAACCAATAGAACCATTGCCGCGGGCATGATGGTTGACGCTGAGCAGCCGATTGAGAACAACGAAATACACTCTGAAACGGTGGTTGATGCTAGCCTTCGAGCTCGTCGCCTAGGCCATAACGCTCTGATTGTTGGACTACCGAATGTCACAAATTCGGTGCTGTTCACTCTGGAGAAACGTCTCTTCGATAGAGGCCTTCTACCGGCGGTGAGCAGCCGACTAGACGATGCAGTACTGTTAAAAGAGGCAGGACTCGTTGTTCTCAGTACTATCGAGGATGGAAGTGATATTGTCATTGGACCGCATGCAAACGCTGAGGTTTATCTCGATATCACCCTACCGACCGAAAAACAGGTAGATTTGATTCTGCAGTCACTGACTGAACTAAAGTTACTTTAGCGACGTCTAATTGACCTGAAACAACCGTTGATACTGGGTTATAGAGGCGGTTTAGGGTACACTCTAAACCGTTTTTATTAAGCTTCTTTTTGCTTTCAACGCCATAGCGATAGACGATGACTGAGTTTCTATTAATTTTAATCAGTACCGTACTGGTGAATAACTTTGTACTGGTTCAATTTCTAGGCTTGTGCCCCTTCATGGGGGTATCCAACAAGCTAGAGACCGCCATGGGGATGTCGCTCGCGACCACCTTCGTACTGACGCTCTCTTCTGTCTGCAGCTACTTGGTCTACACCTATCTGCTACTGCCATTTGATCTGATCTATCTACAGACGGTCAGTTTCATTCTCGTGATCGCTGTGGTTGTGCAGTTCACGGAGATGGTCGTACATAAAACCAGTCCACTGCTCTACAAGCTACTGGGTATCTTCCTGCCACTGATTACCACCAACTGTGCGGTATTGGGTGTAGCACTGTTGAACATTCGCAAACAGAACGACTTTATCGAATCCATTGGTTATGGTTTTGGTGCTGCAGTTGGCTTTTCGTTGGCACTGATTCTTTTCTCGGCGCTGCGTGAGCGCATTGCTGTTGCTGAGGTGCCAGTTGCCTTTAAAGGTCCAGCCATCGGTATGATTACGGCTGGCCTTATGTCACTCGCCTTCATGGGCTTTGCTGGCCTGGTTCAGTTCTAAGGTGGCTGCATGAGTAGCGTTGCACTAGCCATTCTTGTTCTCGCCATTCTGGCACTGATTTTTGGTGTCATTCTTGGCTTCGCAGCCGTCCGCTTCAAAGTGGAGGGTGACCCGATTGTTGATCAAATTGACGCCCTGTTACCACAAACTCAATGTGGCCAATGTGGTCACCCTGGCTGCCGCCCTTACGCTGAAGGTATCGCAGCAGGTGAAGCGATCAATAAGTGTCCACCTGGTGGGCAGACCACCATTGACCAATTGGCCGAGTTGCTTAACGTTGATTCTATTCCTCTGGACTCAGAGCACGGGGTCGAGGATGTTCGCAAGATCGCTTACATTCGTGAAGATGAGTGCATTGGCTGTACTAAGTGTATTCAAGCCTGCCCAGTCGATGCCATTTTAGGTGCAGCAAAACAGATGCACACCGTCATTGTCGATGAGTGTACCGGTTGTGATCTCTGTGTTGAGCCCTGCCCTGTCGACTGTATTGATATGTTGCCAGTGGCGACGACAACACTGAACTGGAAGTGGCCAGAACCACCTCAAACCAATAATCTGATTGCGACGGATAGACAGCCTCGCTTTGAGGAGAATCCATCGTGAAGGTATTCAGTTTTCACGGCGGTATTCACCCGCCAGAAAATAAGAAGCAGTCTACTCGCGCTTCAGTGCGGACCATGCCCATTCCTAAAAGCTTGGTCATTCCAACCCAGCAACACCTTGGCCTAGCCGCTGACCCTGTTGTCTCTGTTGGAGATAAAGTACTTAAAGGACAAATCATCGCTGAACCCGTAGGTCGTATTAGTGCGTCGTTGCATGCACCAACCTCCGGCACCGTTACCGCGATCGAAGCACAACCCGTGCCGCACGCGTCGGGTCTAACCGCTGAGTGTATTGTGATTGAATCAGATGGCCTAGATCAGTGGATTGAACATCAGGCAATTGATTATAAGGGCATAGAGCGTTCTGCACTGGTTAACCAGATTCGCCAAATGGGTATTGCAGGTATGGGTGGTGCAGGCTTCCCAACCGATGTGAAATTGAACTTGGGTTCAGATCACATTGTCACCACCTTGATTATCAATGCGGCTGAGTGTGAGCCCTACATTACTGCTGACGATATGCTGATGCGTGAGCACGCCTCTGAAATATTAGAAGGTATTAAAATCATTCAGCATCTGTTGGAGCCAACTCATACCCTAATCGGTATAGAGGATAACAAGCCCAACGCGATTCGCGCCCTCAATGAGGCGCTCGCTGAGGCTGATATCGATCTGGATCTCGTCGTGGTTCCGACCAAATACCCTTCCGGTGGTGAACGCCAATTGATTCAGCTGTTAACCGGTGTAGAAGTACCGAGCGGCAAAATACCGGCTGACATCGGCATTGTGGTGCAAAACGTTGGGACGGCTCAGGCGCTGCATCGCGCGATCAATCATGGTGAACCATTAATACAACGTATAGTGACGGTAACCGGTGAGGCGGTTGAGCACCCTGGGAACTTCTGGACACTGATTGGAACACCTTTTTCAGAACTGCTTTCGGCGGCTGATCTAAAACCGGGCGCCATGCATCGTCTGGTGATGGGTGGTCCAATGATGGGGGTTGCCGCAGAAACCGATTCAATTCCGGTCATCAAAACAACCAACTGTCTGATCGCGGCGACCGATAGCGAGATGCCAGAAGCACCTGCGGCACAGCCCTGTATCCGTTGTGGTATGTGTGAACAGGCCTGCCCTGCACAACTACTTCCGCAGCAGCTCTACTGGTTTGCAAAAGGCAAAGAGTTTGAGAAGGCGAAAAACCACAACCTGTTTGACTGCATAGAGTGTGGAGCCTGTGCCTACGTCTGCCCTAGCAGCATTCCTCTGGTGCAATTCTATCGTTTTGCTAAATCTGAAATCCGTGCAGAAGAGCTTGAACAACGCAAAGCTGACCATGCTCGTGAGCGATTCGAAGCGAGACAAGCTCGCCTAGAACGCGAGGCAATCGAGAAAGCAGAACGACGTAAAGCACGAGCAGCCGAAGCGGCTAAAGCACAAGCAGAACGGAAGAAGCAGTCCAGCAGTGAAACTACGCAAGATGACACAGCGGCACTGAAAACGGCTGCAGCCGTTGCCAGAACCAAATTGAAGAAAGCCGAGGTCGCCCTCAAAAATGCCCAAGATAAAGGTCTGGATGGCGTTGAAACTCTGCAAGTGACTGTCGATAAACTAAAACAGGCAGCGACTGAGGCTGAACAGGCCTTGCAGAACAGCTCTAATACGGAAGCAGCCCAATCTACGCCAGCTAAGAGTGAACCTAAAGAGGCTAAACCGGATCTTAAAGCGCTGAAGCAACAAGTTTCGATCATGCGCACCAAGTTGAAGAAGGCAGAGGCCGCCGAAGAGAGAGACGAAAGCGAAATCGAAGCGTTGAAGTCTCGCCTAGAAGAGGCAAGCAAAGCACACGCTGACGCTGACAATGCTCTGATTGAACTGGCCCAGAGAGCAGGAATTGATCTAAAACAGCTGCGCATTGATGTTGCCATGGCGAAGGTTGCTGTGACCAAGATTGAACGTGCAATCAGTAAGAGTGACGACGAGACAGAGCAAGAAGCTCTGAAAACCGATCTTAAGTCAGCCAAGACCCATTTCGCTCAACTTGAATCACAACTTAAACCGTACGAGTAGGATAAAAAGATGTCACTGATACGGATGAGTTCACCCCACGTTACCCGCAGCAATACCAGCTCTGGGGTCATGCAGTTAGTCATTCTGGCGATGATTCCGGGCATACTCGCGCTGACCCTCTTCTTTGGTTGGGGCACTTTGATTCAGATTGCGATCTGCCTAGCCTCAGGGCTCGCGTTTGAAGCGCTTGCTCTGAAGATGCGCGGACTGCCCATTTCACGCTACCTAGGTGATTATTCCGCCACGGTAACGGCACTTCTATTAGCAGTCTCTATACCGCCCTCAGCACCGCTCTGGATCGGTATTGTTGGGATGTTTGTTGCGATTCTATTTGCTAAACAGGTTTATGGCGGCATTGGTAATAATCCCTTTAATCCAGCAATGGTCGCCTACGCCCTACTGCTGGTCTCATTCCCGGTTCAGATGACCAGTTGGAACCTTCCCTACGTATTAAGTGGCAGTGAGGGTTGGTCCATTCCAGCTATATCGGAGTCACTGTCACTGATCTTTGCCGGATCATCACAGATGATGGATGCCTACACCGGGGCGACCCCTTTGGATATTCTGCGCAACCGTGATGGTTTTACGACAGAAGAGATGTGGCGCAGCAATCAAACCTTGATTGAGGGTGCCGCAGCCTATCACGCCCTTTCGGCCGCATGGTTTATGGGTGGCATCTACCTGATCTACAAAAAGGTATTCACTTGGCATACCCCTGTCAGCATTCTTGTCACCCTAGGCTTGGTGAGTGCCATCGCTTATGGTGTCGATCCCAGTAATTTTGTTGACCCGTTTAATCACCTAACACTGGGTGCCACTATGTTAGCGGCGTTTTTTATCGCTACGGATCCGGTTTCATCCGCCACCAGTAACCGCGGTCGAATCGTTTTTGGTATGGGTATCGGATTGTTAATTTTCATTATTCGAACCTGGGGTAACTATCCTGATGCGGTTGCTTTCTCGGTTCTTCTAATGAATCTAGCGGCGCCAATGATCGACCACTACACCCAACCGCGTAGTTACGGCCATAAACGTGCACGTCTTGGACCCAAAGGAGAGTGAGTATGGAGATCAATGAGAACCCTACCACCACTCAATCCATCTCTAAGAGCGCGGTTGGTATTGGTCTATTTGCCGTTTTGTCGGCTGCTGTGATCGCCATTACCCAAGTGACGACGGTCGATCGTATTGATGCCAACGTTCGTGAAGCTGAATCGAAGGCACTCTATGAGATCTTCCCTGCGAGCATTGATGAACAGCTGTATGACCATCGCATTGAACTGGATGCAGGACAGCTGAACGTCGAGACTGGGACCACTGGTTACCAAGCGATACAAAACGATCAGGTAGTGGGGGTTATTTTACCGGTCACCTCCTCTCAGGGTTACTCTGGCGACATTGATCTGATTGTCGGAATCAATGCGGACAGTTCCATTGCTGGTGTGCGAGTCATCTCCCACAAAGAGACCCCAGGGCTTGGCGATAAAATCGATAGAGCTAAATCAGATTGGATAGAAAGCTTCAGAGGGGCTCGGCGACAGGGTCAAGATGATTCAAACTGGGCCGTGAAAAAAGATGGCGGTCAATTTGATCAATTTACCGGTGCAACGATCACACCTAGGGCTGTCGTCAAAGCAACCAGCGTTGCGTTAGACTACTTTGAGACCCACAAGAATCTGTTATTGTCACCCGCGAATCGTGAGAAGAGCTATGCAGAGTGAAACACAGACACTGATTAAGAATGGGTTATGGACTAACAACCCAGCCCTGGTTCAACTACTTGGACTCTGTCCACTACTCGCCGTCACCAACTCGGTGGTTAACGCGCTAGGACTTGGATTGGCGACACTGGTCGTTCTGACCGGCAGCAACTTGACGGTATCACTGTTCCGCAAGCTAACACCTGAAACGGTTCGTCTACCCATTTTCGTGATGATTATTGCCGCCTTTGTCACCGCCATCGAATTACTGATGCAGGCCTTCACTTATGAACTCTATACCATTTTGGGTATTTTCATTCCGCTCATCGTCACCAACTGCGTGATTATGGGTCGCGCCGATGCCTTTGCCTCTCGAAATGCGATCAAAGAGTCGTTTATTGACGGCTTCTTTATGTCGATTGGCTTTATGCTGGTCTTGGTCATTCTCGGCGCGATGCGTGAGCTACTGGGCACCGGTGCTCTGTTTGCCAACATGGATCTTCTATTCGGAGAGATGGCAACGAACTGGCATATTACACTGGCAGATGACTACCCTAACTTCCTATTTGCCATTCTACCGCCGGGCGCATTCCTCGGTTTAGGCCTTTTGATCGCACTGAAAAACCTGATTGATCAGCGAATCAAAGAGCGACAACCAATCCCTGAGCCAACCGAAGCTCCCGTAAGTACGGGTTCGAAACGGGTCCGCGTAACAGGCTAAGCGATGAACAAACTAAAACGCATCGAGATCTTCGAGCGACTAAAAGCGGACAATCCACATCCAACAACCGAACTAGAGTACAGTTCGCCGTTTGAGCTGCTGGCAGCCGTGCTTCTATCGGCTCAGGCTACTGACGTTGGAGTGAACAAAGCGACTCGCAAGCTATTCCCTATCGCCAACACACCGCAGGCGATCATTGATTTGGGCATTGAAGGGCTTAAAGAGAAAATTAAGACCATCGGCCTATTCAATACCAAGGCTGAGAATCTGATGAAGACCTGCCATATGCTGGTCGATCTTCATAACTCAGTGGTTCCAGACAACCGAGAAGATCTTGAAGCGCTCCCAGGCGTTGGACGCAAGACCGCCAATGTCATTCTAAATACCGCCTTTGGCCAACCCACCATGGCAGTTGATACCCATATATTCCGTGTCTCCAACCGGACCGGGATCGCCCCAGGTAAAAATGTATTAGAGGTCGAGAAGCGACTGCTGCGCCTTGTGCCAAAGGAGTATTTAATCGATGCCCACCATTGGTTGATACTGCATGGCCGCTATGTCTGCGTCGCTAGAAAGCCTCGATGTGGCGCCTGTAACATTGAAGATTTGTGTGAATTCAAAAAGAAAACAGACTACTAGGATCCATTATGAGCAACGATGACAACAAGCCCTACCAAGGTGAAACCAACCAGACCAAAAATGGCTTTTTAACACTGATGTCTCGTTTAGTAATTGATGAAAAGTTGCCGGTGCGTTTTATGTATAAAACCGTCCCTGAGCATCTAAATGATACCGGATGGCGACTATTCACTGGGTATGAAGATGATGAGTTTCTAGCCAACGAACAGGTGAATATGATTCCCATGCCCACAGAGAAAGTCGTGAAAATAGACCCCTCCTTAGAGCCCCTGCTTGAGTACAACGCTGGCACTGTCTGGGAGCGTGCACCTGAATCCGAAGGCTGGGAGCGTGTCTACGACTATAAGATTCCAAGTGCTAACGTCGATGTCGAGATCACCAATGATGTGGATCAGTTCGGTAACGAAACAACCCACTGATTAATCTCTATTAATCGCGACCCTTTTTACCCTACTCCCTTGGGTCGCGATTCAGTTAAATTCCGCTCTTGAATTTTCTAGTTACTATCCCCAAATAATCTATGTAGGCAGTGACCATGAGGTACTGCACTTCCTAACCACGCCGATTGGGTGGTTTAACTTTGAACTACATATTGCTTAATTTGAGGATATGACCATGCGTAATTTTGACCTAACACCCCTATACCGTTCAGCAATTGGCTTCGATCGCCTAGCCAACATGATTGATACCGCTAACCGAAGCGAACAATCAGCTTACCCTCCGTACAATATCGAAGCGACCGGAGAGAACTCTTACCGCATTACTATGGCTGTAGCCGGCTTTACTCGCGAAGAGATTGAGATTACCAGCGAGAGCGGCAACCTAGTGATTCGTGGTAACAAAGCGGAAGATCAAGTAGAGCGTACCTACCTCTACCAAGGCATCGCAGCCCGTAACTTTGAGCGCAGATTCCAACTAGCCGATCACGTCCGCGTTGAAAATGCGTCGATGGAAAATGGACTGCTTCACGTTGAATTGATCCGTGAAATTCCAGAAGCGATGAAAGCACGTCGGATTGAGATTAGCTAAGAATAGACTTAAAAAAACGCGGCATTTGCCGCGTTTTTTAACCGTGACTGGCCTTCAGCCTGTCATCGACCCTTGCCGCTTCTTCCAGAAGATAGAGCAAAATCTACCAGCGGATGACAGGCTGAAAGCCAGTCACCGTCACGAGATGTAGGAGCGAATTAGCGCGAAGCGATAAACCGCGATCTGTTATGAAAGCCAAAACTGATTACTGGAGTCGGCTTTTAAGAACATCCCCAATCTTCACAGCATCCCGCTCTGTTCTTAGCTCTTGGAATAGCTCTTTGGCTTGCGGATAGTGCCAGCCCAGCATATTGCACCACTGTTTAATACGACCATGCACATGACGCTCTTCAATTAACGAGAAGACATCATCATAAAACTCAAGGATATTCGGCTTTAGCAGCTGCCAACACTCATCCAAATCGGTCGGGTAGCTTCTATCTTTAATCTGAAGCGGTAGCAGTGGGTTAGCGACCCAGCCTCGCCCAATCATGACATCCTCACACCCACTGACCTCTCGGCATCGGTCATAGTCTTCGACGTTCCAGACTTCGCCATTGGCAATCACCGGGATCGAGACCGCATTTCGAATCTTGGCGATCCACTCCCAGTGTGCCGGCGGTTTGTACCCTTCTACCTTTGTGCGGGCATGCACAGTAAGATAGCTCGCACCAGCCGCTTCGATCGCCTGCGCATTATCGATTGCCAATGATTTGTCTTCATACCCTAGGCGCATTTTAGCGCTGACTTCGATATGGCTAGGAACCGCATCACGCACCGCTTTAACGGCATCATGAACGACCTCGGGCTCCTTAAGGAGAATCGATCCACCCCTACTCTTATTAACGGTTTTGGCGGGGCAGCCGAAGTTCATATCAATAGCAGGCGCGCCCAACTCAAGTGCAGTTAAAGCATTTTTAGCCAGGGATTCAGGATCAGAACCCAATAACTGAACAACCAGAGGGGTATCGCCGTAACCGCAATAATCCTGTTTCAGCTCTGGGATCAGTTTATGAAAGACTTTAGGGGGAAGCAGCGTGTCGTTAACGCGCACAAACTCGGAGACCATCTGATCGGCGCCGCCCACTCGAGCGATGAGGCGACGCATGCTGTAATCAACAACGCCCTCCATCGGCGCAACAATCAGACGCATAAAAGTCGATTTTAAATGGCGTCTAAGCCACGCTGTAGATCGCGCTTGAGATCGTCAACGTTCTCTAGGCCTACAGAGAGACGAATCAAGCTATCTTGAATACCCGCTTCTGCACGAGCTTCAGCTGACATACGTCCGTGAGTCGTCGTTGCAGGGTGAGTGATTGTGCTCTTAACATCGCCTAGATTACCGGTAATCGAGATGACTTCGGTTGCGTCGATAAACGACCAAGCCGCCTCTTGCTGGCTCAGGGTATCGCTCGCAACTTCAAATCCAAGTACCGCACCAAATCCTGATTGCTGACGAGCAGCCAGTTCATGTTGTGGATGCGAAGCGAGACCTGAATAGTAGACTCTCGCTACTTTAGGCTGGGCCTCTAGCCACTGTGCAATCTCTAGTGCAGCCTCGCTGTGCGCTCTCATTCGCAGTGGAAGTGTCTCTAAGCCTTTTTGGAAAACCCATGCGTTGAATGGACTCAGACAAGAGCCCGCTGTTCGGATAAACCCGAACACCTCTTCCATATCAGCGTCTGAACCAACCACAACGCCACCGACAACACGCCCCTGTCCATCAAGGTGTTTAGTAGCCGAGTGCATGACAATATCCGCGCCGAGCGACAGTGGCTTTTGCAAAGCGGGTGTTAGAAAACAGTTATCCACCACCAACTTAGCGCCCGCTGCATGTGCCACGTCAGCAACGGCCTGTATGTCCGTCACCTCGGCTAAAGGATTACTAGGCGTCTCTAAGAAGAACATACGGGTTGTAGGGCGCACGGCCGCTTGCCATGCGGTTAAATCTTTAGGGTCAACAAAGGTCGTTTCGATCCCCGCTCGACTCACGTACTTTTCAAATAGTGATACGGTTGAACCAAACACAGAGCGAGAACAGACCACATGATCGCCATGTTTCATTAATGACAAACAGAGACTCATAATGCCCGCCATCCCTGAACTGGTCGCGATGGCGCGCTCCCCACCCTCTAGCGCCGCAATACGACGCTCAAAGGCTTGAACCGTTGGATTGGTAAAACGTGAGTAGACATTGCCTTCGATGTTGCCGGCAAAGGTATCAGCAGCCTCTTTTGCTGAGCTGTAGACAAAACTAGAGGTTGGGAAGATTGCGTCGGAGTGTTCACCCTCTTCACTACGCCACTGACCCGCTCTAACTGCGAGCGTCTCTACCGCGTAGTGATCATCACTGAACTGAATCCTTTCAGGTCGTTCGAACTGCTTACTTCCCATGCTTCATCCTTAAAAAGCTTTATGTAGGTTGGTAGACTCGTTTCCTTCGGTCTGTTCATCATCAGCACTCGCCTTAGCACCGTCGTTGCGCTTAGCATCGATGTTATCAAGGTAACTGCTGGTCACTGTTCCAGTGACATACTCGCCATTGAAGACACAGGTATCGAACTGAGTAATCGCAGGGTTAAGATCTGTGACACAGGCTTTTAGATCATCAAGATCTTGGTAGAGCATCCAATCACAACCGATCTCTTTACCCACCTCTTCCGCAGTACGACCATGTGCAATCAACTCACTGGCACTGGGCATGTCGATACCGAATACGTTGGGGTAACGAACTTCAGGGGCTGCTGAGGCAAAGTAGACTTTACGCGCACCTGCATCACGTGCCATTTCAACAATCTGAGCGGACGTAGTACCACGTACAATAGAGTCATCAACCAGCATAACCACTTTGTCTTTAAACTCAGATTGAATCGGGTTCAGTTTTTGACGAACCGACTTCTTACGCTGAGTCTGCCCAGGCATGATGAAGGTACGGCCGATGTAACGGTTTTTGATAAAGCCTTCGCGGTAGGTCACTTTCAGGCTTTTCGCCATCTCAAGTGCCGCTGTACGGCTGGTATCAGGGATTGGAATGATGACGTCGATATCGTGCTCTGGGAACTCACGGCGCACCTTATCCGCCAATTTCACACCCATCGCCATGCGCGCGTTGTGAACCGGTGTCTCATCAATGATCGAGTCTGGACGAGCGAGGTAGACGTACTCAAACAGACAAGGAGCAAGCACGGGTGTTTCAACACACTGCTTGGTAAAGATCTCACCCTCTTGAGTAATGAAGATCGCTTCACCAGGCGCCACATCACGCACCATCTCGAAGCCGGCAGTATCCAACGCAACACTCTCTGAGGCCACCATGTATTCAACGCCTGCTTCGGTTTCACGCTTACCGTAAACCAGTGGGCGTATGCCAAAAGGATCACGAAAAGCGGCCAGACCCAGACCGGTGATGATCGCAACAACGGCATAACCACCCTGACAACGCTTATGGACCGTTTCCACGACGTTGAAGATATCTTCAGAGGTTGGGTGTAACTTGCCCAACAACTGCAGCTCATGGGCAAAAACGTTCAGTAACACTTCTGAATCAGAGGTGGTATTGATGTGGCGAAGATCAGAACGGAACACCTCATCAGCCAACTGCTCAGAGTTGGTTAGGTTACCGTTGTGTGCCAACGCAATACCGTAAGGTGAGTTGACATAGAATGGCTGAGCTTCTGCTGAGCTTGAGCTACCGGCTGTTGGGTAGCGCACGTGGCCAATACCCATCTCGCCATTCAGTTTTTTCATGTGTCGTGTACGGAAGACTTCGTTGACTAAGCCATTATCCTTACGCAGATAAAAGCGGTTACCTTCACAAGTAACCATACCCGCAGCATCTTGGCCACGGTGTTGTAGGACTGTTAACGCATCAAAAATTGTCTGGTTAACATAGGTTTTGGCTACGATGCCAACTATTCCACACATCCGATCTACCTATATCGAACTAATTCACGGCACTGGCGCTGGCTGGATCACTGCTGAGTGTCCAGATTACACCACCTATCTCTTTTGCAGTCTCTTTGGTCCACTCCTCCATCAAAACGAAGTGAGGAATGAGCTGAGAATCTTTCCACCATTGATCCTCAACGGCTGGGGTTAGCCCCAACAGAGCAACAATGACAACAACAACCAGACCGCCACGAACGGCACCAAAGCCCATTCCAAGGATACGATCGGTTGCAGACAAACCAGTCGCACTGATCAAAGCGGTAATCAATTTACCGACAAGAGCACCCACGATCAGTGTTAATACAAATAGAGCGGCAAAGGCTGCCAACATACGGAGGGATGGGGTCTCGATGTAATCAACCAGATAGGCACTCAGACTGGTTGAAAACAGGCGCGCCACTATAAAAGCACTGACCCAAGTGACAAGTGATAGAGCTTCTCGCACGAATCCACGCTTGAGGCTTAATAGACTGGACACGGCAACGATGCCGATAATTAGCCAATCAGTCCAGATCATCTTCTCTATCCAAAGTTAAAAACAGCTGCATTTTATCAGAGTGGATCGGTTTACCCAATGAACTCTTGATCTATTTATCATCGCTTACTGAGTTGTAAAGCGCACAATCATACCATCCAATGAGTACTGCTCTTTGATCGACTCTTTTAGCGACTCTAAACGGGTACGTTGCATTTCTGGCCCGATGTAGACACGAACTAGGTCGTTGGCACGACGGATATAGACCTTGTATCCCGCTTTTGTCAGATCAGCGCGAAGAGACTTAGCATTTCGCTCATCTTTGAAACTTGCTAACTGCAAAGACCAGGCCGCCGGAATTCCGTTCTCATCCAAAGCTGGCATATCTTCTGCCGGCGAGACCTCTTCAGGAGCACGTTGCTTCATCTTTTCGACCACCTCTACTGGCGGTGCTTTGATCACAACGGGCTGAGCCACTGGCGCTGGCTCGTTAATCACCTCGGGTTCGTTGATTGTCTCATCCAAAACAACCGCTGGAGCCGCTTCCATAACGGGCGGCAAGGTCGGTGCAGGAGGAATACGATCCACAATTTTACGCTCTTTATAGCCTGCGGCATCGAAGATCAGCGGAGCGATAGAGAGTGAGATTACCAAGAGCGCTCCCAACCCTAACAATCGACGGCGAATACTTGCCTGAATTAATGCGTCTTGAGCCAACTAAGGGCCTCCGTAACGGTTAGAAAAGAGCCGCAGATCAGAACCTGCTCACTCTCTGAAGTAGAGTTTGATAATTGATCAAGCGCCTCGGATACAGACGCGAAACATTGATGAGGGTTGTTTGCCCCAACCAGATTCACAAGCTCTTCAGCTTGACTGGCGCGCGGTCCTTGTAGTGAAACCAAGTACCACTCATCGGTGATCGGCCTCAGTGCTTCAATCACACCCTGTCGATCTTTATCATTAAGCATACCCAGCACTAGGGTTCGTTTCGACGGCTTTGGCTGTTGCTGCAATCGATCCGCTAAGTACTCAGCCGCTTGCGGATTGTGTGCCACATCGAGCAGACACTCGGTTACACCGATTGTTTCACTCTGCATGCGACCGGTGAGTTGTACACTCTCTAATCCACTAGCGATCGACTCAATGGAAACCTCAGGAGCAATCAGCGTCAATACTTGCAGGACAGTCGCAGCATTAATCAGTGGCAAAGGAGGCACTGGCAGATCAAAGTAAGCGATATGCTCACCCTTCAGATCAACACCCGACCAGTTCCAGACCTTCTGAGCGTCATCTAATCGATAATCTTGGTCAAACAGGTAGAGCGGAGCATTCAGTTCAGCCGAGTGTTGAACAATCGATCGAGCTGCCGGTGACATCGCACAGACCGCTGGTTTATTAGGTCGAAAAATACCCGCTTTTTCGCGCGCGATGGACTCGATGTCGTCGCCCAACCAATCAATGTGGTCCAACGCAATGGAGGTAATCACAGCGATATCAGCATCGACAATGTTAACGGCATCCAATCGCCCGCCGAGCCCAACTTCTAAAATCACATAATCAAGAGCCAGGTCTGAAAAGATGATCAGCGCAGCCAGTGTGCCGTACTCAAAGTAGGTTAAAGAGATCTCTTCTCGAGCTTGATCTATCCGACAAAATGCATCAACAATGACTTCATCAGATGCATCTAAGCCGTTGATCTTTATGCGTTCATTGTAGTTTAAAAAATGAGGGGAGCTGTAGACACCGGTGGTAAAATCTGAGGCGCGAAGAATAGAATCCAACATCGCGCAGGTTGAACCCTTACCGTTGGTACCCGCTACAGTGATGACTTTACTGCGAGAAAAATCCAGATTCAGGCGACCGGCCACTTCAGCAACACGATCTAAACCCAAATCAATCTCAGACGGATGAGCGGCCTCAATGACTGCGAGCCACTCTTCCAAACTGTTAGTTGAGCTCAATTTGCTCATAACCCAATCGTCTTCTGAGCGCTTAGTCGGCGAGTTGTTGAGCAGGCTGACCCTGCATTTGACGAAGCATTTTAGCAAGACGGCTACGCATCTCACCGCGCTCAATAATCATATCAACTTGCCCGTGCTCTAAAAGGAACTCACTGCGCTGGAACCCTTCAGGAAGTTTTTCACGAACGGTCTGTTCTATAACTCGAGGACCTGCAAAGCCAACCAGTGCACGAGGCTCAGCAACGTTCAAATCACCCAGCATAGCAAGGCTGGCAGAGACACCACCGTATACAGGGTCAGTAAGAACAGAGATGAAAGGGATACCTTTGGTACGCATCTCTTCAAGTACGGCCGATGTACGAGCCATTTGGAAAAGGGAGAATAGCGCTTCTTGCATACGAGCACCGCCCGACGCAGAGAAGCAGACCAGAGGAATACCCTCAGCCAATGAGACTTCAGCAGCACGTACAAAGCGCTCACCTACAACGGTACCCATTGAACCACCCATGAAACGGAACTCGAAAGCGACCGCAGCGACTGGGTTGCCCTCTAAGGTACCCTTCATAGCAACCAATGCGTCTTTCTCGCCGGTATCGCGCTGAGCAGCCGTTAGACGATCTTTGTATTTTTTAGAGTCTTTGAACTTAAGACGATCGATTGGCTCAATATCAGCTGCAATCTCTTTCGTTGACCCTTCATCAAGGAAGTAGTTCAAACGCTGACGGGCGCCAATACGTAGGTGGTGATCACATTTAGGGCAGACGTGTAAGGTCTTATCTAACTCTGGCTTGTACAGCACACTTTCACACTTTGGACACTTCTCCCAAAGCCCTTCTGGAATGCTGTTACGTTTTTTCTCATCATTACGTGCCAGTGACGGTACGATCTTTTCCAACCAGTTACTCATGGTACTCCCTAAATGATCGACTTAAGCGTCGATCGCTTGACGCATTTCTTTAACTATACCTGCAACTGCAGCAGGAATCTTCTCTGGCGTGTTCGCCAGTTCTGCAATTTGATTAACCAGCACGGAACCGACAATGGCACCATCGGATACTTTAGAGACGGCTGCAGCCGACTGACCATCACGGATACCGAAGCCTACACAGATTGGCAGATCTGTATCCTGGCGCATATCGCTGATGTAGGCCCCTACTTCATCTACATTCAATGCTTTTGATCCAGTCACACCTTTAACCGATACATAGTAGAGATAACCACTGCCCTGCTCACAGATCGCCTTACGACGTTTTGGAGAGGTTGTCGGTGCAATGAGGAAGATGATATCAAGTGACTCAGCCTTCATTGCCGCCATTAGGCCAGCAGACTCAACCGGTGGCATATCGACCACTAGCACACCATCGACACCTGCCGCTTTAGCGTTTTTAGAAAAGGTTTCGTAGCCCATCACTTCGATAGGGTTAAGGTAGCCCATTAGAACCACCGGTGTTGTCTGATCCTGTTCACGGAACTGAGCAACCATTGCCAATACATCGGTCAAACTGGTGCCGTGCTCAAGGGCACGCTCACAGGCTAACTGAATCACGGGGCCATCGGCCATTGGATCCGAGAAAGGCACACCCAACTCAATGACATCCGCTCCCGCTTCAACTAGTGCATGCATTAGAGGCACGGTAACGCTTGGGTTTGAATCACCACCGGTTACATAAGGGACAATCGCTTTACGTCCCTCTGCCTTCATGGCAGCAAAGCAGGCTTCAATACGACTCATTTAACTCTCCAATTACATCTCAATGCCGTCGATGCCTGCGACGGTATGTATATCTTTATCACCACGACCCGATAGGTTTACAACAATCACTTGATCTGGACTCATCTCTTTTGCCATCTTCATGGCGTAAGCAACCGCGTGAGAGGATTCAAGTGCTGGCATGATACCTTCAACCTGCGTCAACGTACGGAATGCATCGAGTGCCTCGTCATCATTGATCGCAACGTACTCTGCACGGTTAATATCTTTCAAGTAGCTGTGCTCAGGACCTACACCTGGGTAATCAAGACCGGCCGAGACAGAGTGTGTACCGATAATCTGACCGTTATCATCTTCCATCAGGTAGGTACGCATTCCATGCAGTACGCCTGGACGACCATCACTTAGCGGTGCTGCGTGTTCACCCGTTTCAAGACCGTGACCACCCGCTTCAACACCGATCATACGAACCGACTCATCTTCAATGAATGGGTGGAACATACCGATGGCGTTCGAGCCACCGCCCACACAAGCCACAACAGCATCCGGTAGACGACCAATCTGATTCATACACTGCTGTTTTGTTTCACGCCCGATGACGCACTGAAAATCACGCACAAGCATTGGATAGGGGTGCGGACCTGCAGCAGTTCCAATGATGTAGAAGGTATTATCGACATTGGTTACCCAATCACGCATCGCTTCGTTCATCGCATCTTTTAGCGTTTTAGTGCCCGAAGTAACTGGAATCACTTCAGCACCCAACAGCTTCATGCGGTAGACGTTTAGCGCTTGTCGGCGAACATCCTCTTCACCCATGTAGACCTTACACTCAAGACCCAGACGAGCAGCAACCGTTGCCGAGGCAACACCGTGCTGACCAGCACCTGTCTCAGCGATAACACGCGGCTTACCCATAAACTTAGCCAGAAGTGCCTGACCAATGGTGTTGTTCACCTTGTGTGCACCCGTATGGTTAAGATCTTCACGTTTCAAATAGATCTTTGCACCGCCCACTTTGTCTGTGAGGCGCTCAGCAAAATAGAGTGGCGAGGGACGACCCACGTAGTGAGCGAGGTCTTTATCAAACTCCTCTTGGAAGTTTGGGTCGTTAGAGAGTTTTTTGTAAACTTCTTCAAGCTCTTCCAGAGCACCCATTAACGTTTCAGAGACAAATCGACCACCGAATTGGCCAAAGTGTCCATTCTCATCGGGTAGCTGCACCTGTGTATTATCTGTTGTTGGCACGGTAAACCTCGTTCATAAAATCTGTCATTTTATTTGAATCTTTAATCCCTTTAGATGCCTCAACACCCCCACTCACATCAACAGCGTAGGGAGACACCTGAGCGATGGCTTCAGCAACATTCTCTGCCGACAAGCCACCCGCCAAAATAATCTTGGTTGCCAGTTCAGTTGGTATTCTGGACCAGTCGAACATTTCACCAGTACCCCCAGGTATCCCAGGGGTATAAGCATCCAAAAGAATCCCTTGTGAGGATGCGTACGTCTCAAACTGAGCCGTTAGATCTAACTCCGGCTTCATGCGAAGCGCTTTGATGTAAGGTCGAGAGAATCTGGAACAAAACTCAGCACTCTCATCACCGTGAAACTGCAATAGATCAACACCTGCTGTGGCGATAACCTGATTAACGACCTCAGCAGATTCATTCACAAACAGAGCCACACTGGTAACGAACGCAGGCAGCTTGGAAATAATTTCAGCAGCCTGTTCAGGAGTAACAGCTCGCGGACTTTTAGCGTAAAAAACAAAGCCAAGCGCATCACACCCAGCATCAGCGGCCGATAGCGCGTCATCTATATTGGTGATACCACAAATTTTTACACGAGTTCGCACAATAGAGGCTCTAAATTAGGTCGTTAAAGACAACTGAGTTGATCACTCAATTTATCGGTTGGAAAGTCTACCAAAACAGAGAGAGTTAGTCAGTCTAATGGCCCAAGAAATATGGCCCTGTACCACCCTTCGGCAGTGCAAACTCTTCAGGGTATTCAACATCACAAAAATAGAGTCCCCAAGGCGGAGCGGTCACCCCACCTTTGCGACGATCTTTGGCCTCTAGCACCTCAGCCGCCCACTCTACCTCAGCCTCTCCAGAACCAATTTTCATTAACACACCGGCAATATTTCGAACCATATGGTGTAAAAAAGCATTGGCTTGAATATCGATCACAATGATCTCACCGCTTTTATAAACCTGCAGATCATGCACCGTACGAACGGGACTGTTCGCCTGACAGGCAACCGCTCGATAAGAGCTGAAATCATGCTCACCGATCAGACAACGACTTGCCGATTGCATTCGCCCAACATCAAGACTCTTGTGAGTCCAAGTAACCCCTCTAGAGAGAATCGCCGGTTTAACAGGTGCCGAGTAGATCAGATAGCGGTAACGTCTTGCTTGAGCAGAAAAACGGGCGTGAAATTGATCCGACACCGGTTTTGCCCAAAGCACCGCAATGTCATCAGGGAGGTGTCGATTCGTACCCATCACCCAGGCACGATCGATTCGCTGATTGGGTGTATCAAAGTGAACAACTTGATAACAGCCATTCACCCCGGTATCGGTGCGGCCAGCACAGACCAGATGCACATCGTGATTCGCAATCTTTGCTAACGCCTGCTGCAGACGTTCCTGAACCGTGACAACCCCTTCATCTGCCTGAATCTGCCAGCCATGATAGTTTGCACCAGCGTACTCAATCCCAAGGGCGTAACGAAAAAGGGCGACTTCCGTCGCCCCTTTGATGTTTTCAATATCGCTCATTAACTAAGCTTTATCCAATTGATCCAAGAGGTTTGCGACCTCCTGCTGCTGAGCAGAAGAGCCTTTGTCTTTCATACTGACAAGGATATCACGAGCAGCCTCATAATCATCCATTTCAATGTAAGCTCTTGCTAGATCTAATCGGGTTTCGTTTTCATCTGCACCACTGTAGAAGTGGGTATCAAAATCTTCTGACTCTGCGGTGTCATTAATCTCTTCTACCACCTCTAGATCGCCATCAACTTCATCGAAAATCTTTTCGATCTCCCCGTCCAGCGCCCCAGAATCACTCTCTTCTACGACAAATTCCCAATGATCGTCAGACTGTCCGTCAGCTTCAACATCTTGATCCACCTCGATATCAAATGCCTCATCGGGAACGCTGGCATCGCCCATCATTGCCTCTAGAGCGACAAGGTCCTCATCAATGGAGTCAGTGTGCGCTGGTTCATCCGTTGAGTCTGCTTGCGGCATATCAACGCCCGGAATTTGGCTCTCTTGTGGTTCTTCGTCAGATTCTGAATCAAACGGCTCGATAACAAAATCGAGGTCTTGCAGCTCTGCACTCTCCTCTTCTACAGGCTCCACAATCGATTTAACCGAATCGGCATCTGCCAGTGAGGCTTCTAGCTCAGAGTCAAGAAACTCCTCTAAATCATCATCTTCCGGCTGCGACTCATCGGCTTCGTTAACCATCGCCTCTTGCTCTTCAGGTGATGACATAGCTGCATTAGCTCTGGAGAGAAAATCATCAGCGTCAGAACTTGTTTCTGTTTCTGTTTCCAGTTCATTATCATCAATGACCTCAGGCTGAGGTTCAACTGAAGCGAGATCACCTGTATTTGATGATTCATCAACGGATTCATTTGGCGGTGACTCTTCAGCAACCTCATCGCTGATCGCTTCCATCTCAGCTTGGGCCGCCTGCTCACTGGCACGAGCTCGAAGCACCTCATCGATCATCGACTGAATCTCAGCTTCAGCCTTAGCGATACTCTCTGAATCAGAATCAGGCTTTGGATCGATGACTGGCTCAATCGACGTTTCCAAAGCGGGTTCAACAGCTGATGGCTCAACGACAGCCATAGTTGGGGTCGACGATGCTGAAGGTACTAGAGGCGCTTCAGAGATAACCTCATCCTCTTTTGCCGCACTGCTCGCGGGTTCACGATAAGGCGCAGGCTTTCTTGAAGATCGTATTAACAACAGCAGCAACAATAGAAAGGCTACAGCACTGCCACCAACGATTTCAGGATTCATTCGAACATAGTCGATCACAGCAGCGACTGGGTCCTCATTACGCTGTTGAGCTAGCTGCATCTGCTGTTCCAACTGCTGTTGCAGTTGCGCAACCTGTTGATCTTTTAGCTCAATTAGACGCTGCATGGTCTGTAGCTGCTCAGCTATAGAGTCCAATTTTGCAGAGAGATCAGCATTGTCACGTTCAACTTTCTCGACACTCTCCTGAGTTACAAGCAGCTGATTTTCCAAGTCTCGATTGAGTGCTTGAAGCTCCTGTTCGCGAGGCGTTGATTCAACGGGCGTAGCAACAGAATCTTGATCTAAAGAGAGAGAAGCTCCCTCCTCTTCAGTTTCAACCACAGAGTTAGAGGGTTCGCTATCAACTCGGACCTCTACTGAATCTGATACCGTCTGACTAGCCTCAGCTTCTGAACTGCTGGTTGATAGAGGTTGATCTTGTGTCTCGTCAACAGAGACCAACTTCAATTTAGCCTCTGATGGATTAACCACTTCAGAGGTTTGAGCCGAGGGAGCTTCACTCTCTGGTTTAGCAACTGGAGTAACGTCCGCTTTCTCAATAGCTGCAGAAGCGGAGGAACGTCTGCCATTTTTCCAATCTTCATACTGCTTGCGAACTTCGATAGCCGCTTGCCTAACTGATAGCTCATTCGCTTGCGCACTATTGGGCAGCGTGACGACCGTACCGGCTTTAAGAACATTGATATTGTTGGTCGGAAAGCTACTAGGGTTTAGACGCTGAATCGCCAGCATCATCTGGTTGACCGAGACGGATTCATCAGGAAGATTACTTTGAGCCAATGCAAACAGGGTATCATTTACATCGACATAAACCTGATTCGCTGATGAGGTCTCAGTTCTCAGTGTGGTTTGGACAGTTTGCGCCGGGTTCGCTTTTAAAACCTTTTCCGGTTCAGCCTTAAGACCCTCTTTCTGAAGTGAGTCAGTTACTGGAGTGGACGGCACGGATATGGGTGTCGGTTGAGCTGCAGCCTCTACAAACAGAGGAGGATCCAACAACAGGGTGTACTCTCGAACAAGACGACCATTGGGCCAATTCACTTCCATCAAGAAGCTGATAAAGGGCTCACGAACAGGGGTGTCCGAACTAATGACGACTTTAGCACCACCCTGGGCATTGAGCTCAACGTCAAAATCAACCGAACTCAACACGCCAGATCGGCTTAAGCCAGCCAGACTGAAGGCGTCATCATCAGCCAATTTAGGACGAATATCGGATGCTTTTAAATCACGAACTTGTAGCAGTTGAATTTCAGCCTGAAGCGGCTCGTTCAATGCAGATTTTACATTGAGTTCACCTAGGCCTAGGGCATTAGCCTGACTGGCTAACAATGCGGATGAAACGGCAATACTGAGTGCTAAACGACGCACAATAACTTCACTCCACTCTATTAATCCGAAAGGATTAATCTCTCTCTATTGAATGAAGTATTGTTGCTACCCGGTAATGGGTCAAGTTTACCGGGCAGATTTTTTAAATTAGTGCTTAGTTACCAATGTAGCAAGCAGCTCTAAAAGTGCTGAGGCACGGCCGAAACGGTTCTCATCAAACATCAGGGTAGCTTGAATCGTCTGGTCCACACGTGCATCGACACGCAGGCGCGATACCAAACACTCAGTCTGCCCAATCATCGATTGAGTAGAGGCGTTGGGGCTGTGACTGAAACGCAACGCATTATCTCGATCAATGAGCGCTACTAGATCAGAGACCGATTGGTCCGCTTGTGTCTCAACCATCAGCATTGCAGAGGTACCGTGGAACATCGGCACTTGAACGGTTGATACCGTTACTTCGGCATCGTCAAACAGTGCATCAGCACCCTCAGCAATACGACGCTCTAACCCTGATTCACCTTGTTCGTCCAATACAAACGGCTGAGCCAATGCATTAAAGGCTAGGGTTGCATCTAAAAACTGCTCTGTCGCTTCACGACCATTAAGCAGTGCGGCTGTTTCACGTGCTAAAGCCTCAGCGCCTTTGCGATCATGAACACTGGCAGGCAAAGTCGCGGCAATGTGCATACGAAGAGGCTCAACTTTAGCGCTAATCGCCTGGCAGAACTTGTAGACTGCTACTAGCACAGGCTCAGCGAGCTGATACCACTCGCCAGACTCCAGACGGTCACGACCCGCGACGGCCAACTGAGACGATTCAGCAGACAGGTTAGAGTAGAGATCGATCAAGGTTGCACCCGATGAAGCGCGCTCCAAAAGATCCGCACTCGCCTCAGGTTGAGCCAGAATAACCACAGACGCTTCAGCAAACGGAGCTTGATCAACGGGACGCACCAGTGTGGAGTGCCCGTTAATCATCAATGAACGACCCGCTTCGCTCTCGTCATCCCATAAAGAGAGCTCAATTTCGCTCGCTAGAGGGTGATCTTCGAAGAGTTCAAAAAACTGGTCGGCTACTAGAGATGAGACACCAACAAAAAATAGTTTCATAGCTTTTCCAAAAAGATCGGCCCGCAAATGAGCGGGCCGTTAATTGATTCGTTACGCTTATTGAGCCAGTAGAATACGAAGCATTCGGCGAAGAGGCTCTGCAGCACCCCATAGCAACTGATCACCCACACTAAAGGCATTCAGGTACTGTTTGCCCATCTTCATTTTACGAAGACGACCCACAGGGATACTCAATGTACCGGTCACTTTGGTTGGTGATAGCTCTTCCATAGTGATCTGACGATCATTAGGCACCACTTTTACCCAATCATTCGCTTCAGCAACCATCTGCTCGATCTCATCCATTGGAAGATCTTTATTCAGTTTGATTGTAAATGCCTGGCTGTGACAGCGCATTGCACCGATACGAACACAGGTACCATCGATAGCAATCGGGTTAGAGTTACGGCCAAGAATCTTGTTTGTTTCAACATAGCCCTTCCACTCTTCCTTAGACTGACCATCGGCAACAGGTACATCGATCCAAGGGATCAACGAGCCCGCAAGCGGCACACCAAAGTTATCAACGGCTAGATCGTTACGCATGGTGCTAACAACCTGACGATCAATATCAAGAATTGCCGATGCAGGGTCATTCAGAAGCGCTTCTGAACCATCGCGAATCTGCCCCATTTGAGTGATCAACTCACGCATATTGCGTGCGCCAGCACCTGATGCAGCCTGATAAGTCATTGAAGAGACCCACTCAACGTGACCCGCTTTAAATAGACCACCTAGACCCATCAACATGAGAGAGACAGTACAGTTACCGCCAACGTAAGTTTTGATCCCTTTCGCTAGACCCTTCTCAATTACATCGCTATTGACTGGATCCAGAACAATGATCGCTTCATCATCCATTCGCAGAGCAGAAGCAGCGTCAATCCAGTAGCCATTCCAGCCAGCAGCACGAAGCTTAGGATAAACCTCTTTCGTGTAGTCGCCACCTTGGCAGGTAATAATCGCGTCCATCTCTTTTAGCGCATCAATATCAGATGCATCTTTAAGTGGAGCAATCTCTTTACCAATGTCTGGACCAGCAGCACCTACCTGAGAAGTGGTGAAAAATACCGGTTCAACGATCTGATCGAAGTCACGCTCTTCCTGCATACGCTGCATAAGAACGGAACCCACCATACCGCGCCAGCCAACAAAACCTACACGATTCATATTTACCCTCAAAAAACTTTTTCGCTATTCAATAGCTCTATCAAAAAAGGCCGGATCTAACCGGCCTTCTCGGTTAACGTTTGATTATGCGCTTAGCGCAGCAATCACCGCGTCACCCATTTCAGTTGTCGAAACCTTCGTCATGCCTTCAGAGAAGATATCGGCAGTACGCAGGTTTTGATCCAAAACCTTACTTACCGCGGCTTCGATTCGATCCGCAGTTTCGCCCTTATCAAGCGAGTAGCGCAACATCATAGCGGCAGACAGGATGGTTGCCAATGGATTTGCAATGTTTTGACCCGCAATATCCGGAGCAGAACCGTGACAAGGTTCAAACATACCCTGACCCTTCACGTTCATAGACGATGAAGGCAGCATACCGATGGAACCCGTCAGCATTGCAGCAGCATCTGAAAGGATGTCGCCAAACATGTTACCTGTTACCACCACATCGAACTGCTTAGGTGCACGTACTAGCTGCATTGCAGCGTTATCTACGTACATGTGGCTTAGTTCAACTTCAGGGTACTCAGCGCTCAACTCTTCCATCACTTCACGCCAAAGCACCGTCACTTCTAGTACGTTTGCTTTGTCGACAGAGCAGAGTTTCTTACCACGTGCCATTGCCGCTTCAAAAGCGACACGACCGATACGCTTGATCTCATCTTCGTTGTATACGTAAGTGTTGTAACCTTCACGTAGGCCATCTTCAGTGGTGCGAATGCCGCGTGGCTGACCGAAGTAGATACCACCCGTTAGTTCACGAACGATAAGAATATCTAGATCTGAAACCACTTCTGGCTTCAAAGTAGAGGCGTGAGCTAACTGTGGGTAAAGAATCGCTGGGCGCAGGTTACCGAACAATCCAAGCTGAGTACGAAGACCTAGAAGCCCCTTCTCTGGGCGAATCTGAAAATCAGGGTTTGTATCCCACTTAGGACCACCCACAGCACCCAAAAGGATGCCTTTGGAGTCATGCGCCTTAGCTAGGGTCTCTTCTGGAAGAGGTACACCTGTCGCATCGATCGCAGCACCACCAACGTGTGCTTCATCAAATTCAAGACCAAGGTTATCTTGATCGTTAACCAGTTCAAGCACACGACGCGCCTGAGCAACAATCTCAGGACCAATGCCATCACCTGGCAAAATCAAAACTTTGTTTTCGTTCATTTTTCTATTCCTTATTTACCGTGTCTGGCTTTCAGCCTGACACGACTCTCTCAGCGTCTTCCAGACTACCGAGCGTAAATTAATAGCGGATGACAGGCTAAAGCCAGTCACCATCAATAGCCGCGAACAAATCAATTACTTAATCGCGTCGAACAACCAAGGCGCTTCGGCACGGCGTTTCGCTTCGTACGCACGGATATCATCAGCATGCTCAAGCGTTAAGCCGATATCATCCAAACCGTTTAGCAGACAGTGCTTGCGGAAGTCATCAACTTCGAAGCTATACTCTTTGCCGTCTGGGCTAACCACTTTCTGATTTTCAAGATCAACCGTTAGGCTCATACCGGGTGCTGCAGCAACGGCTTGGAAAAGCTCTTCCACTTCATCCTCTGTAAGAATGATCGGTAATAGACCATTCTTGAAACAGTTATTGAAGAAGATATCGGCATAGCTTGGTGCAATCACTGCACGGAAACCGTAGTCATCTAATGCCCAAGGAGCGTGCTCGCGGCTAGAACCACAACCAAAGTTGTTGCGTGCTAACAGAATGCTAGAACCAGCGTACTCTGGTTTGTTTAGAACAAAGTCTGGGTTGATAGGACGTCCAGAACAGTCTTGATCTGGCTGACCTTCATCAAGGTAACGAAGTTCATCAAATAGATTAGGACCAAAGCCAGAGCGCTTAATCGATTTAAGGAACTGCTTTGGAATGATCATATCGGTATCAACGTTGACGCGATCAAGCGGAGCAACAACACCGGTGTGAGTCGTAAACTTTTTCATATCTCTATCTCCGCCCTAACTTAAGAGTTCAACTCAAAATCGCGCACATCAACGAAGTGGCCTGTAATCGCAGCAGCCGCCGCCATTGCTGGGCTCACTAGATGGGTACGACCACCGAAGCCCTGACGGCCTTCGAAGTTACGGTTAGAGGTTGATGCACAGTGCTCACCATTACCCAACTTATCTGGGTTCATCGCAAGACACATTGAACAGCCCGGTTCACGCCACTCAAGACCCGCTTCAACAAAGATCTTATCCAAACCTTCCGCTTCTGCCTGCGCTTTTACAAGACCAGAACCAGGAACAACAAGCGCCTGCTTCACTGTGCTTGCAACCTTACGGCCTTTAACAACTGCAGCGGCAGCGCGCATATCTTCGATACGGCTGTTAGTACAAGAACCGATAAAGACACGATCAAGTTTGATATCGGTAATCGCCTGGTCCGCGTTCAAGCCCATGTACTCAAGCGCACGAGTAATAGAGTTCGCTTCATCTGCATCTTTAGCGTTCGCTGGATTTGGCACAGTGCCATCGACAGCAACCACCATCTCTGGCGAGGTACCCCAAGTCACCTGAGGTTTGATATCAGCGGCGTTGATCTCAACGACCTTATCGAACTGAGCATCATCATCAGAGACTAGATTTTTCCAGTTTGCTACAGCCGCTTCCCACTGATCCGCAGTTGGTGAGAATGGACGACCTTTAAAGTACTCAATCGTCTTATCATCAACCGCTACAAGACCTACACGAGCACCCGCTTCGATCGCCATGTTACAGATAGTCATACGACCCTCAACAGAGAGCGAGCGTATTGCAGAACCCCCGAACTCCATCGCATAGCCTGTACCACCAGCCGTACCGATAACACCGATTACATGAAGTACAACGTCTTTAGCGGTGACGCCAACACCAAGATCACCGTCTACTTTAATCAGAAGGTTCTTCATCTTCTTAGCGATCAGACACTGAGTCGCAAGAACGTGCTCAACCTCAGAAGTACCAATACCATGCGCTAGCGCACCGAAAGCACCGTGGGTAGAGGTATGCGAGTCACCACAGACAACGGTAGAACCTGGCAGAGTCATACCCTGCTCTGGGCCTACAACGTGAACGATACCCTGACGCTCATCAAGCATCTTGAACTCAACAATGCCGTACTCGTCACAGTTCTCATCCAGTGTTTTTACCTGAATACGAGAAACGGGATCGACAATTTGATCGACGCCGCCAGCTCGTTCAGTGGTGGGTACGTTGTGATCAGGCGTCGCTAGGTTAGCATCGATACGCCAAGGTTTGCGACCCGCCATACGCAGGCCCTCAAAAGCCTGAGGTGAAGTGACCTCATGAAGAATTTGACGATCGATGTAGATTAATGAACTGCCATCATCGTTCTGACGCACCAAATGGGCATCCCATAATTTGTCATAAAGTGTTTTACCAGCCATCTCTCTCTCCTGGTTGGTGACCTATCCGTAAGGATTTAAAAGTGTCTAAATTTTATCCACACCTCTTTCAATAGACAAACTCTTATTATTTATAATTTCCATTCCAAATAAGAATAGTTAAATTATTTTTAAAAAAATTAATCTTTTTTTTGTAAAGTTCAAAATATGGTCTACATTTCATTGGTAACACATAAAAAAAACAGATTAACTTTTCCTAAGAAGGGACTCTTATCCATGCTTGTACTTACACGTAACGTCGGCGAAAAATTGATTATTGATGGCAACATTGAAGTAATGGTGGTTGAAGCAGGTGGCGGCAGTGTTCGTCTCGGCATAGAAGCACCAAAAGATGTGCACATCGTTCGCGAAGAGCTACTAGAAGAAGACGAATCCTGAGATAAGTCTTTGATCAAAAAGCACCCTCTGTGGTGCTTTTTTTATGCCTATTTCAACCGCTCTCTTGTAAGCTTAGGCTTATGGATACCTCTACCCTACAAGCCTTTGTTGAGACCGCTCAGCTAGGCAGCTTCTCGCAAGCATCACAGCGACTGTTTATAACTCAGTCAGCGGTCAGCAAACGCGTGGCTCAACTAGAAGAACAGGTTGGAGCTCGGCTGTTTGATCGAATTGGCCGAACCATAGCATTGACCGATGCCGGTAAAGCACTGCTCCCCCAGGCACGCCGTATTTTGGCGGAATTAGAAGACGCCAAACGCGTCGTCGACAATATAAAGGGCGACATCTCTGGTCGTCTGTCTGTCGCAGCAAGCCACCATATTAGCCTTCATCGTTTGCCAAACACCCTGCGCAGCTTCACCACTCATTACCCTGAGGTAGAATTAGATCTTCGTTTTTACGAATCAGAGGTCGCTTATGAGGCGGTGCTTCATGGTGACATTGAACTGGCACTGATCACGCTTTCACCAGAGTCAGACCCACGTCTTTACTCGGAGGTGTTGTGGCTAGATCGACTCTTTTACTGTGTCTCTACCGACCACCCTATCGCTAAGCATGGCTCAACCGATTTTGAAACCTTGAACCAGTACCCGGGTATTCTGCCAGCACCTAATACCTTCACCTCGCTGATTGTGCACGAGCAGTTAGCCCAGCGAGGTTTAACGCCTAATTTAGGTATCAGCACCAACTACCTTGATACCATTCGTATGATGGTCAGTGTTGGTCTAGGTTGGAGCCTACTTCCAGAATCGATGATTGATAACAACCTGCATAAGGTGGTGATCGACAGTGACGCCATTGAACGGCCGCTTGGGTTTATCTACCACCGTGACAGAACACTCTCTAATGCGGCGGGCAAACTGCTCAATCTACTAAAAGAGGATGCGCAGAAGGGTTCATAACTGAATCAGGGTGAATTAGTATGAGTCAAAGAGTAAATAAGGGCTTAGCGTGAACCATCCGCTTCTAGATCAGTTCAATCAATGGCTGCAGCAGTTCGAGCAGACAGGATCTGTTATCGATACCACTCGTTTAAATGAGTGGAACCATCTAATGGATCAGTTCCAAACGCACCCTGAGCAACTCTCTAGTAATCATGCCCAGTGGATCAAAACGCTTGCTCAAAACTCCAAAGCGATGATGAGTGTAGTAGAAGCACTGCAGGATCAAGCGACCGACTCCAGTGAGCAACTGAAAAAGCTAAGAGAGGAGTTGCATCAATTCAATGTCCAGCTGCTTCTGCAACAAGCTAGTTTGCCACAGCAGATGGCACCGCTCTTGTTCACTCACACCCACTTATCGACACTCTTTAATGAGGAGCAACTCGCTAAATTTGAGCAATTAAAATCCTCATTGAACACTCCTCAGTTTGAAAAACTTAACCAACTGATCGAATCCTTTATGCAGTGGCAGCAAGCAGGCCAAACACTGACCGAAGAGATGAATCAAATTACTGAGCAGGCAACGCAGACCTGGCAAGAGCAATTCGATGACTCACTCTCTGCCAAGGATCAGATTGAGCTCTGGGGTAAGATCTACGACAACACCTACCAGGTTCAATTCCAAGAGCCATCGATGCAGCTAGCGCAAAGCGGGTGGCTGAATGGATGGGCCGATCTAAAACTTTCTTGGAAACAACTTCTGACGCAACTGACAGAACAAGCGGGACTCCCCTCACCTGAGCAACTCGATCGCCTGATTGAACAGCTCGATCAACAACGCAGACGCATTCGACAGCTAGAGAAGCGACTCTCTGCCCTAGAATCAGGTGATCACAATGGCTAATCGGCATAACCAAGCCCTGCTCGATTCACAAAAAGAGCTGGCTAAGGCTATGGCGGTACTCAGTGAACTCCCCCCTTTGGAGGATAGCTCACTGAAAGCCGAGGTTGTGTTAACCCTCGATAAGATGAGACTACTGCACTTTAAACAGTCTGGACGACGCAGACAGCCACCGCTGATTATCTGTTACGCGCTGGTTAATCGACCCACTATTCTCGATTTAGCCCCCGATCGCTCTCTGGTTCAGGATTTACGTGCCAAAGGGCGTGATATCTATCTGATCGATTGGGGTTATCCTGATCTGTGTGATCGACATATTGGACTTGATGATTACATTGGCGACTATCTAGATAGCGTCGTACAGTGCGTTATAGAGCGTTCCGGTTTTGAACAGATTGACCTAATGGGCATATGCCAGGGTGGCGTATTCTCTCTCGCTTATGCGAGTTTAAAACCAGAGCGTGTTCGTAAACTGGTCACTTTGGTCACACCCGTGGAAACTGATGTCGAAGGGTTTACCCTTAGCGAAATGGTCCGAGAGACGAACATTGAACAGCTGGTCAAAGCCTATGGAAACCTTCCTGGTCAGTTTCTCAATCAGATCTACGCTGCGCTTAAACCACTGCAACTGGGTGTCGTAAAAGAGATGGGGCTGAGCCGCTCGATTCAAGACGCGACAAGCGCCGAGCTATTCTTACGCATGGAGCAGTGGATCAATGACAGTCCTGATCTAGCAGGCCGGGCCGCTATAGAGTTTGCAGAGACGTTTTTTAAAGGGAATGGACTGATGCAAGGATCATTCTATGTCGACTCCAAAGCCGTAAAACTAACCTCCATTCGATCTCCCATTTTGAATATCTTTGGCACTAAAGACCACTTGGTACCACCTGCCTCAAGCCAAGCGTTACAAACAGCCATTACTCCCAACACCCCCTACCAAGAGCTGGCTCTCCCTGCCGGCCACATCGGCGCCTTCATCAGTGATCGCTGTCGTGGCCAAGTGATTGATGCCATCGAGACGCACTTGAGCCAAAAATAGCAAAAGCACTCATTTTTTCGTAAATCACCAAATACCAGGATTGCAAAAAGGTTCAACACACTGTGGTTTGTTGGTAGACCTTGGCAGAGCTTTGCCATCCAATGATAAAGCCAACCACCCCTGCGGCATGGAAAGCATGTATGGAGCCGGAAGCTGTTTCTCACTGATCGATTGAAACCCCAGTTTGGAGTAAAAATTGGGGTCGCCATAAGTAACCAGAAATGGGTAAGACGCCTCCTTCAACTGCTCGATTGCAAATCTGATTAGATTTTGACCGACCCCCTTACCTTGAGCCTCAGGAATTACAGCCATCGGTGAGAGAAGTAAGCCATGTATTTGATCGGTGTAGATAAACTTCGAGAATAGCACTGCCCCAAGAAGCTGATCATCCTCAAGAGCCATAAAGCACAGGACATCTTCTTCTGGCAGGGTAAATAGATCAGTAACCAGCTCACGAATTAATGCGCCTTCACCCTCACCCTCACCCTCACCTTCGGATGCGGAAAACGTTGTTAAAAACAGACCCGGAATGTCAGCAGCATCCGACTTAACTCTTTTGATGAAATCCATCATTTGTGACCTACCTTTTTTCTAACATGGTGAGAATATTAGAAGCATTCACTTACAACAAGCCAACGCTAAACGGTACATGACTAATGTGACATATTGAACTTGTTTCAAACTCTGATCGTACATCACAGTGATTTAAAACCCTCACATAGGAGTACTAAGTTGAACCCAGCCCCTCACGAACTGGATATGCTGATAACCAGTATCTTTGTTTTTGCACTGGTTTTGTTCATGGTGTTTGTTGTTTTGAAAGACCTTGTCCTTCCAAGCAAAATGAACAGATTTGGTGTCTTTTTAACAGTAGGCGTTCTACTAACAGCACCTGCGGTTTTCGTTGCGAAAAATATTTACGTGGTTTTCGCTTCATTTAACCTGTAAGGCATTTATCGACCTGCAAAGAACGCACTGTGAAGGTGGATAAAACTCGAGTAACGATGATCTGAAAGATGTAGGTAGTCGGGTTCGCCTTCACAATTTACCAAACAGGTAGACATGTTCGCGTTGCGTCCAGCCTCTAGATCGTATTTGTAATCACCCACCATCATGATGGACGGGTTAGGCAGAGAAAAATTCTTTGCAATTTCATTCAATGCAGTTGGGTCTGGTTTGGGCGCTGAATTTTCACGAGTATACACAAGCGAAATCGGTATGTTGTTTTTCGCAATCTTCTTGTTAGAGGAGAACTCAGAGTTTCGAGTCAAAATAGCGAGAGGCATTCCCGATGTCTGACATTGATCGACAAACTCTTTTGCACCAGGAAGCCATTCAGAAAGTTCTGCATCCTCAACTTCGTGTTGGTGGATAATCGCTTCGGCGTCAGCCCTCTCTGGCAATGAAAGTGTTTCAACAAAACTCAACACATCTACATCAGCTGGACACCCGATATCCAAACGAATTTGATTGAAATCCAGTGTGGATGTCACAAGCGTTCCATCAAGGTCAAAAACAATACCGCGTATATGATTCAATTTAAGAGTCCTCAATTTATGATTTGCTTACGTAAATGTTCAGAACAGTGATCAATTCTCAAAGGCCAATAGTGTTAAATACTCCTCAACATTTCCAAAGCTGGCCTATTTTTTGCATTTGTTTATTGATGTTTCCTAATTCCCTACTAGAGTCAATAGATGCGAAACCGACACTTGATAAACCGTCTGATTGAACTGTCAAAAACAGCAGATCATCACGATATTCTGAGTAAGATCACACAGGCTTTCAGCGAAGCCTATTCACCCTCTCTGGTTTTTGTAGGTGTGTTAGTTGATAGCCACGCTGAGCTGATTGAAGGCCATGCCGCTTTTCGTGGGGAGGAGCCTTCTGAACCCTGGGTGTACTGCATGACCGATCAACCCTGTGCACTGGTTTATAAAGGGAAAAAGGTCTCTATACCCTGTGATGTCCAGAAAGACTTCATCAAAAAAGAGGGTTCAGGATTAGAGAGCTTTCTTGGCTTACCGATCAACCACCCCACTGCGGGTACCCTAGCTCAGTTTGCCGTCTATGACAGTCAACCCAATCACTTTGATGACATCAAAGAGGAGACCCTCTGCCTCCTTCAAACGCTCATTGAGCGGGAATACTGGCGAATTCATGCGTTGCGTGCAGAACGTGTCGTTGACCTATTCAGCGACCTAGAAATCGGCATTCACCGCACCGAGACTGCAACCGGAAAAATTGTTGAGATAAACCCTTATCTGTCAGAAAAAACAGGGATTAAGATTAATGCTCAACAGGCTGTGCCAATCTGGGAAATGGATCTACTCAGCTCAGAGAACCAGATCAAGAATAGGGTTTTTGACCAAAACTTGTCTCATGAGTCCCTGTATAAGCTAGATGATGATCGTCAGTTCCCTGTTGAAGTGAGAACGATTTGTAACCCAGCGGACAGTCTAATGAATGAACATTGGGTAAGCGTGGTACTGGATCAAACAGAGCGATTAGCCAGAGAGAAAGAGCTCAGACTTGCGTTAGAACAACTCAAAGCTAAACAGGAACAACAAAAACAGTTTTTCGCAGTGGTTGGACATGAATTGCGTACCCCTATTGCATCGATCAACATGCTACTTAAAGATGAATCGATACCCCGCGAAGAGATCGATACCTATTTAAAATCGACTGCCAGCAACTTACTCGATGTTTTAGAAGATCTTCGCTTTATTGGCGAACCAGAAAAACGAGTAGTTCAATTTAAAACAGCAACTCCGGAATCCATTATTCAATGGTGTTTGCGGATCGCTTCATGGACTTCTGCTTCAACGCCAACAGCAATTGACTCTCAGCTTACAAGAGAGCGGTCAATTTGTACTGCCTGTACAAGCCATTCGACAAATCTGCACAAACCTAATCAAGAATGCATCGATTCACAGCGGGGGTAACCAGATTGCTGTCTCTCTGACACATGCAAGCGATCAAAACCTGTTGCAAATCGTTGTTGAAGATGACGGCGTAGGCATCCCTAAAGAAGCATTAGAGGATCTATTAAAGCCATTTAATCGAGGCAAAACAGACGCGGACGGTACAGGACTTGGGTTGTACATCGTAAAAGAGATTGCCAATGCTATTGAGGCTAAATTGGACTACAGCACTTCAGAACTAGGGGGTGCAAAATTCATACTGGAATTTGCCGTTAATGAACCTGAGATTAAAAATTCATCGCAGATAAGAGATTCAATCAACTTTTCAGACATGCGAATTCTGATAGCAGAGGATAATAAGACGCTTCAGCTACTGACCCAAAAGATGTTAAGTAAAGTTGGTGCACATGTAGAGGTTGCTGATAACGGTCGTGATGCGTTGCAGCTTGTAAAAAGAGATAGTTTTGATCTGGTGATTACGGATCTGAACATGCCAGAAATGAATGGCTTAGAACTGATCGAGCAACTCACGAAACAAGATTTCAAAGGGACGATTTTGGGATGCACGGCAGCGATTACGGGTAATGAGACAGAGCAGATGATAATTAAAGGCGCCAAAGAGGTTATCCCCAAGCCGATCTCATTGGATCAGATAGAACAGGCACTTAAGTAACAAAAAGAGAGCAAAAGCTCTCTTTTTTGTCGAATGAGAAACCAAGAAAAGAGCTATTTCTCCTCTTTCTCACCCTCTTGTTTAGCCGTTGGATTGAACATATTCCAGAAGGCCATGTTCTGATCCGTCAATTTGTTCATCATCGTTAATGGATTGGCTGCGCCCATCATCGTCTCCATCTGATCACGGATACGATCTTGGTGCTCTAGGAAGGCGCTGATGCTCTGTTCTAGGTACTGGCTCATCATGCCCTGCATGCTATCACCGTAAAAGCGGATGAGTTGCTGAAGCACCTGATTGGTTAGCAAGGTACCACCCCCATCAGCCTCTTGCTCAGAGATGATTTGCAGGAGAATGTTGCGCGTTAAATCTTGGCCTGTTTTAGAATCCTGAACCTGAAAGGTCTCACCGTTCATTACCAGCTGCTTTACATCTTCTAGGGTAACGTAGCAGCTGCGAGATGTGTCGTAGAGACGGCGGTTTGTATATTTACGAAGAATGCGCACAAAAGTACCTCAACAATTATTTATCGTTCTTATCGCTAGTGTTGCTGGTCATCATTCCGAAGAAAGCCTTTTGCATGGCCTCCATCGAATTTAGGCCTGAATTTAGATAGGGCTGCATTAAAGAGAGAGCGTCATAACCATCTGCGCCATTAAGCATCTGCTGTCTAAACTGTTCAACTAACTCTTTTTGAATTTCGGACACATCGGGTAGACCTAGGGTGCGGCGAAACTCTTCTGGGGTTAAATCAACATCTACACTGATTTTCATAACGATCTCCATGCAGCACTTTTAAGAAGCCTGTAGGCTTGAGCATAACGCGTTTATTTTCGCACTGCAAAAAAACCTTTTTAGCTATTTTGCTGCACTTTTGCCGGCAACTTTCCGAAGGATATCAACAACAGAGCTACGAGACTGGCCGCCGCCGCAAAGATGAAACTAACGCCAGAACCGAAGTGGTGCCAAAGGTAGCCGGCAATGATGGAACCAAACAGACCACCCAAACCAAAGCCGAGACTAGAGTGCAGAGCCTGCGCCCTGCCCTCGCTTCCAGCGGGAAAGAGCTGCTGCACAATACGAATACCACTGGCATGCAGCACCGCAAAACTGGCCGCATGTAGCAGTTGAGAGAGTATGATCATTAACAGTGAGTCAGACAGGGTTGCCATCATTAACCAGCGCAGCACTGCCAGCATTAAACTCGCCATAAAGACACTTACGAGCGAAAAGCGTTGCCACAATTTGTGCAACACAGCGAACATCGCTATCTCAGCCAGAACACCTAAAGACCACAATAAACCTATGGATAAGCCGCTGTACCCCTCTTGTTGCAGCAAGAGCGTGTAAAAACCGTTGTAGGGGCCGTGAGCCAATTGTGCAAAAAAGATCAGCGCAAAGAACTGCATCACTTCAGGACGTCTCATCACCTTTGCAACAGAGACAGATTTGGCTGAATTGATCGGTGCGGCAGCCGGCTTGGGAACCGTCCAGGTTGCAAAGTAGATAGCAATTAATACCACCAACAACCCAATAGGCACCCACTCGATCTGATCGTCTATGAACAACTCACCACCGATCAAGGTAGCCGCTATGAACCCAACGGAGCCCCACAAACGAATTTTCCCATAGCGATCTCGCTTCTCACCTAGATGACTTAAGGTCACTACTTCAAATTGCGGCAAAATCGCATTCCAGAAAAATGAGAAGCAGAGCATCGCAAGCAGCAGCGGCCAAAACCCCTCAATGAACAGCACCGGAATAAAGGCTAATACAGCCAGCAGCGCACCCAGTTTAACAACCCGCATGCGCTCCATATGACGATCGGCCACATAGCCCCAAATGCTGGGAGCATAAAGCCTAGAGAGGTGAAACGCGCCCAACAGGAGTCCAATCTCCTCAGCATTGAAACCTTCATGACTCAGGTAGGGAGCCCAAAAGGGCATCACCACCCCTAACAGCGAGAAGAAGGTGTAGTAGAAAAGCGAAAGTCTCAGCTCAAGGCGCATCGTTAACTACGCTCACCAAGTAAGAGGCGTAGTCCGAACATCAGATAAACAGTTCCACTTAAGCCATCTAAGGCTCTGATCACACCTCTATTGAACAGAAGATGACGGGCTCGATCGACACCTAATACCAAACCACCCTGCCAGACCATGGCAATACAAAAATGGATTAACGCCATCATCAGAGACTGCAGTAATGGTGAATAGCCCGATACCAGAAATTGCGGTAACAGAGCCATATAGAAGAGTAAGGTTTTCGGGTTTAACAGATTGTTGAGAAAACCTTGGTAGAAGGCCGAGCGTAGAGCGCTTTCATTAGTAGCAGTTTCCAAAATCAATGCGCGTCCTCTGAACAGATCTTTAAACGCTTGCAGTGCAAGATAGATCAAATAGCCTGCTCCTAACATCTGCATGTAAAAGAACAGTGTTTCTGAACTGGCCAGAATGGCAGCCACGCCTAATGCACTCAATGTTCCGTGCACAAACAGCCCCAAGCAGATACCAAGACTGGCTAAAAACCCCTGGCTTCGACTGCCTACAGAGCGTCGCAATACCATCATCGTATCGACACCGGGGGTCAGTGTTAATAGGGTAATGGCCACCAGAAACGCGGCCCAAGGGAAGAGTTCAAGCATTAAAAAAGCCCAGTGCGATAACAAGTTTTCGTTATAACATCTGGGCTTGATGGGAGCTAGTCGATATTAAGAGAAATCGAGCGGACGCTCTCCATTTTCGTCACGGATCCATGTTGGCAGACCCATGTGGTTAAGATGATTCAGGAATGGACGTGGATCCAACTCCTCTACGTTAACCATCGTTTTACAATCCCATTCACCCGTCGCAATCAATAACGCAGCTGCAACCGGTGGAACACCAGCGGTGTAGGAGATACCCTGGCTACCGACCTCATTGTAGGCATCTTTATGGTCAGCAACGTTGTAGATGAACACTTCACGCTCTTGACCATCTTTAGTTCCTTTCACCTGATCACCTATACAGGTCTTACCGGTGTAGTTGGGTGCAAGTGACGCAGGATCTGGAAGACAAGCTTTAACCACTTTAAGAGGGACAACACTCTGCCCTTCAGCCGTTTCGATTGGCTGCTCAGAGAGAAGACCCAGATTCTTTAGAACCGTGAATACGGTGATGTAACGTTCCCCAAAGCCCATCCAGAAACGTACATTAGGACAACCTAGGTTGGCTGATAGAGAGTGGATCTCATCGTGACCCGTCATGTAGCTTGTGCGCTCACCCACCACAGGCAGATCGTCAGTACGACTGATCTCAAACATCTGGTTGGTTTGCCACTGATTGTTCTGCCAAGAGTAGACACGTCCGGTAAACTCACGGAAGTTGATCTCAGGGTCGAAGTTGGTGGCGAACCAGTGACCGTGATCGCCCGCATTGATGTCGATAATGTCGACTGACTCGAGCGTATCGAAGTACTCATTTTTAGCCAGTGCCGCATAAGCGTTTACGACACCTGGATCAAAGCCACAGCCCAAAATAGCCGTGGTGCCTGTCTCTTTACAGCGCTCGCGACGTTTCCACTCGTAGTTACCGTACCAAGGTGGGTTTTCACAAATCTTAAGTGGGTCTTCGTGAATAGCGGTGTCTAGGTAAGCGACACCCGTTTCAATACAGGCTTCAAGTACCGACATATTGACGAAGGCTGAACCGACATTAAGCACGATCTCAGAGCCCGTCGCTTTGATCAATGCAACCGTCGCGGCTGTATCCATTGCATCCAGTGCATGAGCCGTTAACTTGCCATCCACCTTCATTGCACCCTTCTCGTGGATGCTGTCGATGATCGCGTCACACTTCGATTTGGTTCTTGAAGCGATCGCTATATCACCGAGGATATCGTTGTGTTGGGCGCATTTATGCGCCACCACCTGGGCAACACCACCGCCGCCAATAATTAGTACATTCTTTTTCATAAGATCGCGCACTCCGATGCGTTACTTAACACTATTAAGAGAGGTTATCGACAAAGTCCTGATAACCAAATTCACGAACAAGTTTGATCGAACCATCAAACTCTTTAATGGCTATAGAGGGCATTTTCACACCATTGAACCAGTTTTTCTTAACCATGGTGTAGCCACCCGCATCCTCTATTGAGAGTCGATCACCGGCTTTAAGCTCATGATTAAAATTAAACTCACCAAAAATATCGCCTGCCAAGCAAGACTTACCGCACAGTTGATAGCTGTACTCACCATCACAAGGTGACATACGAGCGTCCTCTCGATAGATCAAAAGATCGAGCATATGCGCTTCAATCGAGCTATCAACAATCGCTAGGTGCTTACCGTTGTAGAGTGTATCTAATACCGATACTTCGAGCGTTGTGCTCTTGGTAATGGCCGCTTCACCAGGCTCTAAATAGACCTGAACACCATAGGTTTCAGAGAAGGACTTCAAACGCTGACAGAATTGATCAAGCGGATAATCATCCCCGGTAAAGTGGATACCACCCCCTAGACTGATCCATTTCATTTTGGCAATCAGGTGGCCAAAGCGCGCTTCGATATCACTGAGCATGGCACTGAAACGCTCAAAATCGCCATTTTCACAATTGTTGTGGAACATGAAACCGGAAATTTTATCGACTACCGTTTCGATACGCTCAGGGTCCCATTCACCCAGGCGGCTATACGGACGTGCTGGATCGGCAATGATGAACTCAGAGGTTGAAATACCCGGATTCACGCGCAAGCCACGCGTCTTGTCACGGCTCTGCTCTTCAAAGCGTTCAAACTGATTGATGGTGTTGAAGATGATCTTGTCACAGTTAGCGAGCACCTCCTCAATCTCATGATCGTCATAGGCGACCGAGTAGGCGTGTGTTTCACCTGGAAACTTGTCATGACCTAATTTAACTTCATAGAGTGAGGATGATGTAGTACCGTCCATATACTGCGACATTTGATCAAACACGGACCAGGTCGCGAAGCATTTCAGTGCAAGCAGTGATTTAGCACCCGAATGCTCACGTACGTAGGCGATCTTCTCCAGGTTCTTTTGGAGTTTCGATCGATCGATAAGGTAGTAAGGGGTCTTTAACATCTTAAAGCTGACCCAGCACCGGCGTATCAACCGATACATCCGCATTTTGGCCGCGATGACGCAGCAGATGATCAACCAAAGTCAGAGCCATCATCGCTTCTGCAATGGGTGTGGCACGAATACCGACACAGGGGTCATGACGGCCTTTGGTAACCACCTCCACTTCATTACCAAACTTATCAATACTGCGTCCAGGCAGGCGCATGCTTGAGGTTGGCTTAAGCGCGATGTGCGCAATGATATCTTGGCCACTGGAGATACCGCCTAAGATTCCACCCGCGTGATTCGAAAGGAAGCCCTCTTTCGTCATCTCATCGCGATGCTCAGTCCCTTTTTGCGCAACCGATGCAAAACCATCACCAATCTCTACCCCTTTCACGGCATTGATACTCATCAGTGAGTGGGCAAGATCGGCATCCAAGCGATCGAAAATAGGTTCACCCAGCCCGACAGGAACACCCGAAGCAACGACAGAGATCTTAGCGCCCACTGAGTTACCCTCTTTGCGTAACTCGTCCATGTAGACTTCCATTTTTGCTGCAGCATCAGCATCAGGTGAGAAAAAGGGGTTATTACCCACTTCATTCCAATCAAACTGAGTGTGATCAATAGCAATAGGACCGAGTTGTGACAGGTATCCACGAATTTCAATGCCCTGCTTCGCCAGTACTTTCTTCGCAATAGCACCGGCTGCTACACGCATCGCAGTCTCACGAGCAGAAGATCGACCACCACCACGGTAGTCACGGATACCGTACTTGTGATGATAGGTGTAGTCGGCGTGAGCAGGACGGAATTGATCTTTGATGTTGCCGTAATCTTTTGAACGTTGATCAGTATTCTCGATCAGCAAACCAATGGATGTACCGGTTGTCTTACCTTCAAAAACCCCAGACAGAATCTTCACTTGGTCCGGTTCGCGACGCTGCGTCGTGTGACGTGATGTTCCTGGTTTACGACGATCAAGATCCAGCTGCAGATCCTCTTCACACAACTCAATCCCAGGAGGACAACCATCGACAATGGCCCCCAGTGCTGGGCCATGGCTCTCGCCAAAGGTGGTGATTGTGAAAAGCTTTCCGTATGTATTACCGGACATGGTCCTAATCCTTCTGTTTGAGCCTCGGCTCAGTCATTAAATAAATTCTTGGTGTGCACGAAGACTGGGCGCATCAATAACAAAGACACCATTGCCGCCCTGATCGAGCTCAACCCATATCAGTGGAAGCTCAGGGTAAGCCTGCATCAGATGCACCTCTGAATTGCCCACTTCCACCACCAGTAGCCCCTGTTCACTCAGATGACGACCCGCCTCTTTCAAAATGCGGCGAGTAATATCCAAACCATCATCACCTGAGCCTAACGCCATTTCAGGCTCATGCTGATATTCAGCAGGCATTGACGCTACATCGGGAGCATCAACGTACGGGGGATTGGTGACGATTAGATCGTAAACCTCACCTTCTAAATTGTTAAACAGATCACTGTGGACAACGCGGACACGCTCTTCCATCTCATGACGTGCCACATTGATATTAGCCACCGCAAGTGCGTCATCTGATAGATCCGCAAGATCCACCTCAGCTTGATCAAACGCATAGGCGCAAGCGATACCGATACAACCACTGCCGGTGCAAAGATCCAGAACGCGCTCAACATCCACATCGCCAAGCCAAGGCTGGAACTGCTGCTCGATCAACTGTGCGATCGGCGAGCGCGGAACCAAGACACGCTCATCAACAGTGAATGGCAGTCCCATAAACCAAGCCTCACCGGTGATGTACGGTAGTGGTTTACGTTGCTGGCAGCGCTGCTGCACAAAATCGATGACACGCTCTCTTTCTGAGGGCAGAAGTTTTGCGTCTAACAGTTCTGCTGAACTATCCCACGGAAGGTCAACCGCATTAAAAACTAACTGCAGCGCCTCATCCCAAGCGTCTACATGGCCATGACCAAAATAGACTTGGTGACGGTTCATCTCACTGAGGGTCCAGCGAACGTAATCGCGAAGAGTGAGAAGTTGTTCGATCACTGCTTGATCTGAGCTCATGGCTAACCTGATAATATCCGAATCAAAAGTTGCCATAGTTTACCTGTAATCAACATGTCTGATAAGAGTGATAAGATCAGTGATTTCGCTTCTCTAAAGGAGCTTTTTAAGGATGTGACGCCGATTGAGCAGAATCGCGCTGATATTCAACGCCCCGTCAACAAACCCGATGAGGGATCGATTGAATATCGTCGACTGGCGGCCGCCGAAAAAGAGGAGCTCATCGTCGACGGGCTAAACTCTATCCATCACGAATTACTCAGTGCCGAAGAGAGCATTCTTTTTGCCGTACCCGGTGTTCAACTGAAGTTGATCAAACGGATGCAATCGGGTCATTTAGGTTGGGATGCTGGTCTTGATCTGCACGGATTTACTGTTGATGAAGCACGCAACGAGTTGCATCTGTTTATTAGGGATTGTCGCAAGCAGGGCCTCAAATCGATACTGATCGTCCATGGCAAATCCTATACTGACCCTAACAAACCTGCCCTTTTGAAGACTTACGTCAGCGAGTGGCTGCAACAGACAGAGGGCGTGCTAGCGTTCTGCTCTGCTCAGCCAAAAGATGGCGGAACCGGAGCACTCTACGTGCTTCTTAAATCGGATGAGCGTCATAAATCCAACCGGTAAACCTTTACCCAAGGGAGACATTGGCGTATGTTTGCCCGCTTAGTTGTTAACGGGCATAAAAGGGCCCGAGAAAGGAATAGAGTCATGGAAAAAGCCTACGAAAACATCATTGAAGCGATTGGCGAAGATCTTAACCGCGAAGGTTTGTTAGATACGCCTAAACGCGCTGCAAAAGCGATGAAGTTTCTGACCAAAGGCTACGACCAGTCGCTTGAAGAGGTGGTAAACGGTGCGCTTTTCCCATCAGACAACTCTGAGATGGTGCTCGTGAAAAATATTGAGATCTACTCAATGTGTGAACACCACCTACTCCCTTTCATTGGCAAAGCCCACGTTGCATACATTCCACAGGGTAAAGTGATTGGTCTGTCGAAAATAGCGCGTATCGTCGACATGTACGCACGCCGTCTTCAGATCCAAGAGAACATGACCAAAGAGATTGCCGAAGCACTTCAAGAGGTTACCGGTGCTCTGGGTGTAGGCGTGGTGATTGAAGCGCAACACATGTGCATGATGATGCGCGGTGTCGAGAAGCAAAACGCGATGATGAAGACATCGATGATGCTGGGTAGCTTCCGATCTAACCCCGCAACACGTGCAGAATTCCTGTCACTGGTAAACTAATCACCTCAGCTGTTTGGTGTCTGACTTCCAGTCTGACACCCAATCGGATCTTCTATTTAGCGATCACGACCACAGCAGATTGGTCGGCACCCAGCACACTGGGTGCTAATGCCCCTAATCCGTGTACTTCGAGTTGGCCAGTGGCTACGCCTGCCCTATCCAGATAAGCCCTCACCTGTTCAACTAAGCGCATTGATTCCTGTTCAGCAATTCCTTGATCACTGCCCTGCTGATGACCGACCAATCGAATGGGCAAACTGTTTTGCTTTAGATGATCAGCTAACAGCTTAAGGGTTGGCTCTTCGATGTTGGGTAGTTTAACCCAGCCACGATCTTCTAGTAGCACCAACCAAGGCACCGCCTGTTCCGCTTCAGTGATCTGATCGAGGTGAAGATAGACACGTCGGTTACCCCGCCTTACCGCGTAAGCCGCAAGGTATTGGTCGCCCAGCTTGGCAGCAAAATAGCGTTGGTAGTCATCACGACCATAGAGATCGGCATTATTAAATAGGTCATTCGCCCAGATATTACTGGTTCCGCAATCTCTACCATCACACTCAAACAGGATCTCACCTTTTTGGGTGATTACTTGATCACGAAGCACCTGCAGCAGTTCATGGGGATCAAATGATTTTGGCATCTCCCAGGTTGAACGCGTGAGTCGGCCCGACAGTTGCTGCTCTTTATCGATGCGAACATCTCGATTGATCTTAACGACAGCGCCTAAAGGAAAGCGATAATCTCGAACGGTTTGCGTGGTCTGTTTATCTAGCTCAGCGGATGGGTCAATAGTGATGCCATTGGGCAGAGGAGCAGCCCCATTCGCAAACGCCATGGAGGAGAATAGAAACAGGGGTAACAGTCGCTGTAACTCTAGCCTAATCATTCAACACACTCGCTCAACCAAAAAACTCATTAAATGCCGCAGCCATCTGTGGCACGACCTCATCCTCTAAGTGTAGATGATGCCCACCCGGCATCCATATAAATTCAATATTTTTTACGAAGGGTAAGCGTGCTTGGGTCAGCTCCTGACTCAAACCTGACTGACCCGCAATCACCAAAACGGGCGACTCTATCCGAGCAAGAGTAGTACGAACCTGCTCTTCTGTTAAACGCACTGAAGAGCGCAATTTGAGTCTGGGATCCACTCGTATTCTGAGCTCTCCATTGGGCAGTTGTTCACTACTGCGCACCACTAAGCGCTCAGCCGCATCCACTGGCACAGGGAAGCGACCCGTTGCTCTTAACTTGGTCAGCAATGCTTTGGATTTAGCAGAAGCCTGTTTTTGAATCGACAAGTTATCCGTTATCGACTGGCTTAAATTCTCAGCAAATTGATCGGGGGCGTTTGTAAACGGAGCTAGGTTCTCTATCAAGCCAAGTGTTAACACCTGATCCGGAAATGTCCCGGCGTAGAGAGACGCCACACCAGCACCTAACGAGTGAGCCAGTATTCGAATTGCCCCATCGGGTTGAAGTTGGCGCTTAACCGCATGAAGATCTTCTACATAACCCCAAACAGGATAGCCCGAATCCGCACTGCGCCAATCTGACTGACCATGCCCTGCCATATCGATAGCGACAACACGAAAACCCGCCAAGTGAGGCGCTAATTTGTAGTAACTCTCGGCATTATCTAGCCAACCGTGTAGTGCCAAAATCAACGGTTGGTCATCCTCACCCCACTGCAGTGCAGTAATGGTTCGACTGTGAACGGTAAACCTAATCTCTCTTGGATGAATCATGCTGTTTTCTATCAAATGTAAGCGGTAGGTTCAGGGGTAATGAGTAAACTGAGCAATGGAGCGACCCAGCCCCGCTGCAGGCAGATCACAATCGACCACCTCGATTTGAGCGGGCATAAACCCAACGCCAAAGCGACTTTCACCCTCAACGAGCGAGCTGAATAGACGACCCACCAAGGGCATGTGTGTCACTAATAGAACCCTGCTCTCATCGGGCAGAGATTGCAGATAGTTAAACACGGCTTCAGGCTCACCCTCAGGGGTAATCAGATCAAGAAGCAGAGCCTCCCGATTGGGCAGAAGGTTAGCTAATGTCTGCTGAGTACGCTGATAGGGGCTGACAAAGATGTGGGTCACTTCATCTAAGAAAGGTTGTAGACCTTCAGGGCGATTTTGCAGTGACGCCTCCCCATAAGGGGTTAAGCGACGTGATTCGTCTGGGAAGCCAGGGGCAGCCTCCGCATGACGCATCAATAGGATTCGCATGTTCAGGAACCCGACAGTGTAAACTCAACATCGGCACTGTGGGCACCTTCCATCATCTTACCGATGACCACTTTGACGGGCGCCTGATTAAAGACTACCTCGTAGAGGCCACGCACAAGAGGCATGTAGACATCTTGCTGCTCTGCGTGCTCGCTCACCAACTTCAGTGTATTGACACCCTCAGCGACCTCTCCCAGCTCAGCCACTGCTTGATCCAACGACTTACCCTGCCCCAACGCATAACCAACTCGGTAGTTACGTGACAGAGGTGATAGACAGGTCACGACCAGATCTCCCACACCCGCTAATCCAAGGAAGGTCAATGGATTAGCGCCCATGCTCACCGCAAGACGACTCATCTCTGCTAGAGAGCGCGTGATCAGCATGCTTTTAGTGTTTTCACCCATACCCAACGCAGCACTCATGCCGGACGCAATGGCGTAGATGTTCTTCAAGGTGCCACCGAGCTCCACACCGAAGGTATCAGCGCTGGCATAGACACGGAAATAGCTAGACTGAAGAAGCTCTTGAACCGTCTCTCGAAGATTCTCATCGGTACTGGCAATGACCGTAGCGGTCAGTTCACGCTTGGCGATCTCTTTAGCCAGGTTAGGGCCACTGATCACACCCGATCGATGCGCTGGGCACTCCTGCTCCATGATTTGACTCATCAGACTGAAGCTAACAGCTTCGATGCCTTTGGTCGTGCTAACGATCAATTGTTCATCGTTGAGGTAGGGTTTAGCTTGATTCAGAACCGCTCGAAAGCCACTGCTTGGAATCGCAATAAAGACAACCTGAGCGTCTTTTAATGCGGACTCGATATCATCAGTCGCAACCAAGGAGTCGGCTAATGGGTAGTTGGGCACATAGCGATCGTTACAACGCTGCTGGTTAATATCATTAGCCAGTTCAGCTCGACGTACCCACAAGGAGGTCGGGATACCTTTTTCAGCCGTCATATTGGCGATGACGGTACCGAAACTCCCACCGCCTAACACGGCAACCTTAGTCACTGTCTGCATTACCTTTACCTAACTCAACCTAACCTAAGGAGTCTAAAATTCGTTCAACCAACTTGAACAACATCGCAATCACATACCAAGAGATGATCGCTGCAACGAGAAAGAGGATCAGTTGAACCGGATCTCCACTATTGCTAAAGCCTAGCAAGCCAATCACTGCGAAAAACGCACTGACAATCATGGCCACTATTTTTTGAATACCCGCTAGGCCGTGACGATCACCACTCATTAACTGCGAGACTCCTTATCGTCGTTCTCTTCAGTGATCTCTAAATCTAACTGCTCTTCGCTTGTCTCAGCAGCTGTTTCAAGGGGTAGCACATCAATCTCGCCAGCCGTCTCTTCTGATGAGACTTCCGTTAGGTCGACTGACTCATTTGCTAGAGGCTCTTCCGCCACTGGCGCGTCAACAACGGTTTCAGTTTCAGTCTCTGTCGCTTCCAATTCGGTCGACTCTGTTTCAACAGCCTCTTCCACTACAACACTGTTTGGATCAACCAGCAATTCAGCATCAGGGTGGATACAGTTCAATTTAACACCGGTCATCGACTCAATGTCTGGGATAAGGAACGAATCGTCTTCACAGGCAAAACAGATTGATTCACCGGTAGCGCCTGCACGGCCGGTTCGACCAATACGGTGAACATAGTCATCCGCATCTTCAGGAAGCTGATAGTTCACAACATGGCTCACACCATCAATGTGTATACCGCGACCAGCAACGTCGGTAGCCACTAGGACTTCGATCTTGCCACTGCGGAAACCCTCTAGGGTTTTGATGCGTTTGTTCTGTGGGATCTCACCCGACATCATGGCCGCTTTGACACCGTCTTTCTCTAGACGCTCTGCCAACTTACGCGTCTCATGACGACGGTTACAGAATACGATCGCTTTCTCGACGCCATTGATACGTAAGTAGTTACGCAGCAAGTTGTACTTCTCATCACTGGAGACAAGAAATACCGTTTGAGAAACGTTATCCGTAGTTTGATGCTCTGATTCGATCTCAATCGTGACCGGATCACGCGTCCACTGCGCCGCCAAACGCATAATCTCATCGGTAAAGGTCGCACTGTAGAGCAGCGTTTGACGCTCAGCGCCCTTACGCGGTGTTGAACGAATGATGGTACGTACATCTGGGATGAAGCCCATGCTCAACATACGATCAGCCTCATCCAGCACCAACACCTCTACGTTGTAGAGATCAATATCCTGATTTCTGACGAAGTCGATTAAGCGACCCGGTGTCGCGACCAAAATATCGACAGGCGCTTTGGCGAGTGCTGCGCGCTGCACGTCATAATCCATGCCACCTACCAGCGAGACGATGCTTAAACCGGTGTATTTACATAGACCTTCAGCATCGGCTGCAATTTGCAGAGCCAACTCTCGTGTCGGTGCAATAATCAATGCACGGGGTTCACCCTTGCGCGGTTCAACATCCAACTTGAAGTCGAGAAGATCGGTAATGATCCCGATTAGAAAAGCCGCAGTTTTACCGGTACCGGTCTGAGCCTTACCAATGATGTCACGGCCTTGCAGTGCAGGCTTAATCGTTGCCGCTTGAATCGGAGTTGCGTACTCAAAGCCAAGTTCATGAATACCACGCATCAATGAATCTGGCAGGTAGAAATCGTGGAAACGATCCTTACCCTCTTGAGGCTCTACAACAAACTGATCAAGGTTCCACTCTTGTGAGCGACGAGGTTTGTCGTCACGGCTTTTGCGGGGACGACGACGCTGGGTGCGACGGCGCTTATCATTTGAATCTTGGTTATCTTGTTGCTGTTCTGGGTTGGTATCTGTAGTCAAAACCGGGATCTCTCAATCAATAGATCATTCAAAATGGCGCGCAAAAGGAGGAAGCGCATCGATCAACTGCTGTCCATAACGACGTGTCACGACACGCCTATCAAGTAAAACAACACGACCGGAATCATTCTCCGTACGCAGTAATCTGCCTGCCGCTTGAGTTAGTTTGATAGAGGCTGCGGGTACACTTATCTCCATGAAAGGGTTACCACCGCGGGCTTCTATCCACTCAGCCAAGGTCGCATCCACAGGATCATCTGGAACACTAAAAGGCAACTTGGTAATGATAACATCTTTTAGGTAGTGACCGGGTAGATCTACACCCTCTGCAAACGACGCCAAACCAAAAATAACACTGGGTTCGTCACGATCAATTCTTGCTTTGTGCTCTACCAGCATCGCTTGCTTACTGAGCTCACCTTGAACGGTTAACCGTGACAGCAGCTTGGTATCGATTAACTCCTCGACTCGACGCATTTGGCGCCAAGAGGTAAACAGAACCAATACAGAGGTTAAATTGGGTAACTCTCGGTTAAGCCAATCAGCAACCTCTTCGGTATGAAGATCCGCTTTTGAAGGATCGAACTTCATTTTCGGGACATGCAAAACGGCCTTATTGGCGTAGTCAAAAGGACTAGGCATTCGCAGTGCTGGCGTATCCAAAGGGAGACCCAATTGAGTAAAGAGGGAATCAAACCGCCCAAGGGCCGTTAGCGTTGCTGAGGTTAAAACCGCACCGTAACACTGATCCCAGAGCAGATCTTGAAGATGGTTTTGAGCGGAGACAGGGGCGCTGTGAAGTTCAATATCGCGACCCGCTTCAGACTCATGACGAACCAACCACCTTGCAACTTTATCCTCTTCATTTTCAATATCTTGCGAAAAACTTCTACACAGCCACATCATCTTCTGGACACGGCTAAACTGGGTACTTAGCGGTGGCAACCAGCGCTCCCCTACACCCTTATCGAGTGCAGACTCTTCATCTTCCATCGCCCCTTTAAGGGCATTAATAATCTTCTCTAACTGAGGATCAACCTGTGATAAAAACTGAGCCAATTCACGTGTCAGGCTAGCCAAACTGTCGGGTACCCTGCCTTGCGGGTAGCGCAACCTGCGCTCATCCACCGGGAGTGGCAAAAACTGTTCAGAGACTAGATCGTCCAGACGCTGCAAATGCCCCTGAACCACATTGAGACTGGATTGAATACGACTGATTGGATCTTGCAAAACCAATGCAGAATCCGCTTCATCCAACAGCCCTTTTAACTGACGCTCCAGGGTTTTGAAGGCCTTTTCACTCGCTTTAACTCGCATAGAGAGCGCGAAGTGGTTAGTCGCCTTATCACCCAGATGATGCGCCTCATCAAATATGTAGATTGAATCGGCCGGTTCAGGAAGAATCGCACCACCGCCTAACGCCAAGTCAGCCAGTACAAGATCGTGGTTGACCACCAAGAGATCGGTTGTCTCAATATCGGCCCTAGCACGATAAAACGGACAGGCGTTGAAATGCGCACAGCGACGATTGGTACACTGCATATGGTCTGAGGTAAGCGGCATCCAGGTCTCATCATCCAGGTTGCGCTCTAGCTCATCACGATCACCCTTCCAACGACCACTGGCAAACTCATCCAACAGGCCGCTGTACTCTTTGATCTGTTCAGGCCCCAACACTTGGGCCAACTCATCTTCAAACAGGGCTGACTGTGAAAGATCCTGCTGATTACTAAGAAGAGACTCTAATCGGCTAACACAGAGGTAGCGCCGACGCCCTTTGGCAATTTCGTACTTAAATTCAATACCAGCGTGCTCAGCCAACTCAGGAAGATCTTTCAATAAGAGCTGTTCCTGAAGTGCAACGGTAGCAGTGGAAATGATCAGCGTTTTACCTTTAGCCTGCGCTATTGGAAGTGCGGCCAGCAGGTAAGCAATGGTTTTACCGGTGCCCGTTCCAGCCTCTACGGCGACCAGATGATTTTCACCCAGACGCTGACCCGCATCGTCCGACAAGATACCACCCAACTGCCGTGCGACCGCTGCAATCATATGCTTTTGTGCATAACGAGCCTTTAAATCGCGAGCATTTAGAAATGCGCGATAAGCTGTCTGTATGGTGGTTTGGGTCTCTTTGTTAAGCACATCGCCTCCGAATTAGTTGGCCATCATACAAAAATACTGGATATACAAACAGAAAAAACTTGACGACATTTAAAATACTGTATAAAAATACAAATACTGAATAAACAGACAGTCATTTAAATTCCAATCAGTACTGTCATAGGGGGCGTTTATGAAGCTTACAAATCGTCAAGAAGAGGTGCTTGATTGCATCCGTCGCCATATTGATGAAACAGGATTTCCACCTACACGCGTCGATATTGCTCGCGATCTAGGGTTTAAATCTGCCAATGCAGCAGAGGAGCACCTAAAGGCCTTAGCACGTAAAGGGGCCATTGAGATGATCCCTGGCACCTCTCGCGGTATCCGTATCGTCGGTGAAGAGGAGGAGCAAGAGGGCCTAGCGATCATCGGTCAAGTTGCCGCAGGTGAACCCATCCTCGCAGAACAACACATCGATGATTACTGCACCATCAGTTCAGACTTCTTTCGCCCAAGAGCAGACTACCTACTCCGTGTCCGCGGCATGAGTATGAAAGACATCGGCATTATGGATGGTGATCTTTTAGCAGTTCACCAAACACGTGAAGCACGTGAGGGTCAGATAGTCGTTGCTCGTGTCGGTGAAGATGTCACGGTAAAACGATTCCACCGCGATGGTCACATGGTCTACTTGATAGCAGAGAACGAAGAGTTCGACCCGATTAAAGTTGATCTTCGTGAAGAGCAGTTAACCATCGAAGGCTTGGGTGTTGGCGTAATTCGTCAACAGAATGACTTTTAAAGGTAATCACCATGATTGCTTACAATCAATTTGCACAGAATGATGCGGGTCTTAAACCACTGGTTTTGACTGAGCTGGTTCAGCACACCTCACAGGTAAATCTGAACACCATGCTTCTGCCGATGCTTGCCGCATTAAGTCAAAAAGAGAGCTGGCTGGTTATGTTAGAGCCGCCAAAATCTTTGACTAAGCAGGTGCTGGCGGATGCAGGTGTCGACCTCAAAAAAGTGTGGATACTTCGTCGTGATAAGCGCCATGGTTTAGACAAACTTGCTCAGCGCGCACTGCAAGCGGGAACCTGTCACACACTGATCTGCTGGCACAATGACCCTGCCGATGACGCGTTAGTCAGCCAACTGAAACGCACTCAGATCTCTAGCGAAACAGAGTGTCTATTGGTACGTAAAAAAATTTAGCCTCCCCCTTTGCTGCGTTGTAGCAAAGACCCCCATAGCCGCTCTTTGAGCGGCTTTTTTATTTAGCTTGAATCAGACCCTGAACCATCATAGGCTCAATAGAGGAGTACCACTTACAAGGAGAATAGTGTGGGATCGCACAAGCCAAATCAGCAGCCGTATCAGTTAACCGACTTCCCTATCCAAACATTTGATAAGATCCGTTATGCCGATACCGATCGTCAGGGCCACGTGAACAATGCCGCATTCAGTACCTACCTAGAGACAGGCCGTGTCGAATTTCTCTACGATCCAAAAGACCCACTCGCCAATGACAATTGCGAATTTGTCATTGCCAGTCTGCATTTGAACTTTCTAGGTGAGATCACTTGGCCAGGACGTCTGGATATTGGCACCGGTGTAACTCGCGTGGGTACCAGCTCATTTGGACTCTACCAGGTGCTATTCCAAGATGATGTCTGTGTCGCGACGGCAGAGACGACCATTGTTCAGATGGATGTGAGCAGTCGCAAATCAGCCCCTCTTGGTGATGCAACAGGACACTATCTAAATGATCATCTTTTTGTGAAGGGTGTTGAAACGAAAGGAATGAACTGAGTTTACCACTCTTGCGCGTTAGAGCGATGTCTTAGGATCATCGCTCGTAACTGCTCAAACCACCCCTGCAACTCAGTCTCCAGTTGCTCCTCAAGGCTCGATTCTTTGGCCAAATCTATAATTGCTATGTCAGATTGGCTAGCGCTCTCTTGCGAGGGAGGTAGGGGTTTATGAATAGCTTTGATGGCACTGATCAACTTAGACAACCAACTACCGGAATCCTGACAGAGCAGCTCCATCTCATCCAACTCACTGGAATGGATTCCCTGTTGCTTAAAAGCCTTGCTCAATTCAGAGGGTGTCGACTGGGTCAGCAGGACACGCTCACGTTCAGCCAACTCATTAAGATAGGCTTTATAGGCGCTGTCTAAATGAAACAGCGCAGCCTCTTGCAGGCCACGAAGCTTCATACGATTGGTCGATTCACCGGTCAACTCAGTGTTGATACCCACCAGCGCGTATTGTGCAAACGCGAGTGTTTGATTCACACGCTGGGAGTATAGGTCAGCCATTAACGCTTCTTAGCTTTGGCTGCTTCAATTTGCCACATACCATTGGTGAAGTAAGCTCTCCAACCAGTCGCCTTACCGTCAACTTCCGTCATAAGGTACTGCTCTTTGGTTTTGCGGCTGTAACGTATTTGAGCGGGGTTACCCTGCTCATCTTGCTGAGGTCCTTCCATTAAGAAGTGATATTTAGGGTCAATCGCATTTTTATGTGGAATCAACTCTTTGACCAGAGGTGCACGGGTCTCACGATTACGTGGGAATTGGCTTGCTGCCAGGAATAGACCACTGGCTCCATCACGCAGGATGTAGGTATCGTCAACCTTCTGACACTTAAGCTCCGGCATCGGAACTGGATCCATCTTAGGCGGAGCCACTTCACCATTCTTGAGCAGCTTACGTGTGTTTTTACACTCTGTGTTGGTACAACCAAAGAACTTACCGAAACGGCCCGTTTTAAGGTGCATCTCAGCGCTACACTTATCACACTCGACTACAGGGCCTTCATAGCCCTTGATACGGTAGTTACCCTCTTCGACCTCAAAGCCGTCACAATCTGGGTTGTTACCACAGATGTGTAACTTGCGCTTCTCATCGATCAAGTAGGAGTCCATAGAGGAGCCACATTTACCACAACGGTGCTTCTCTAGAAGCAGACGTGACTCTGCCTCATCGTCTGCATCCACTGCGACAACCTCATCACCAGGAATCAGGTTGATGGTCGTTTTACAACGCTCTTTAGGTGGCAAAGCATAACCAGAGCAACCCAAGAAGACGCCCGTCGTTGCCGTACGAATCATCATTGGGCGCTGACATGCTGGACAGCTGATATCGGTCTCGGTTGGATCATTGGCACGCATGCCACCATCCGCTGATTGAGCCGCTTCCAGTTCGCCTTCGAACTGTGTGTAGAAGTTGTTAAGAAGATCCTTCCAGTTGATGTCACCATCTGCCACATCATCCAGCTTCTCTTCCATACGCGCGGTAAAGCTGAAGTCCATAAGGTCTGGGAAACTTTCAGCCAGACGATCCGTAACGATATCGCCCATTTTTTGTGCATAGAAGCGACGGTTTTGAACTTCGACGTAACCACGATCTTGAATTGTCGAGATAATCGCTGCGTAGGTGGACGGACGACCAATACCGCGCTTCTCAAGCTCTTTAACCAAACTCGCTTCTGTGTAGCGCGGTGCCGGTTTCGTAAAGTGCTGGCTAGGGTCCAAGGCTTTAAGTGTTAGTGATTCACCCACCTGCATGTCAGGTAGGATCTGATCTTCATCCGATTTACCGCGGAAGTTCATCACACGGGTGTAACCGTCGAACTGCAAGACACGACCCTTAGTGGTCAGCTCATAGGCACCCGCTTTCACTGTGACACGGGTACTTAGGTAACGAGCGGGTGTCATTTGACAGGCTAGGAATTGGTTACGAATCAGGTCGTAGAGTCGAACTGCGTCGGCATCGACACCGTTCAATGAGTCAGAGGTAACATTGACATCAGATGGACGGATCGCCTCGTGCGCCTCTTGTGCGCCCTCTTTAGAGCTATAACGAATCGGCTGAGGTGGCAGGTATTCACCACCAAACTGAGAACCAATAAACTCTCGTGCCGCTTCAACCGCCTCGTTACTCAAGTTGGTCGAGTCGGTACGCATGTAGGTAATGTAACCCGCTTCATAGAGACGCTGAGCGAGCATCATGGTCTTCTTAACACCGAAGCCTAGACGGGTGCTGGCGGCCTGTTGCAAGGTAGAGGTGATAAACGGCGCAGAGGGCTTGCTACTGGTTGGACGATCTTCACGATTAACAACCTCATAAGAGGCACTTTGCAGCGCTTTGACTGCAGCCATCGCCTGATCTTCATTGGTCGGTTTAAATGCCGCACCGGCCTGTTTAACGACCTCTAGACGAACCGCCTTATCACCTTGGGTCTGCGCATCCGCATGCAACTCCCAATACTCATCGGGAATAAAGGCACGAATTTCACGTTCACGCTCAACGACCAGGCGTACTGCAACGGATTGAACACGACCCGCCGACAGACCACGAGCGACCTTCTCCCAAAGAAGTGGAGAGACCATATAACCAACAACGCGGTCAAGAAAACGGCGCGCTTGCTGCGCATTAACGCGGTTTAGGTCTAGATCGCTCGGTTTTTCGAACGCTTCATTGATCGCTTTCTTGGTAATCTCGTTAAAGACAACACGACGGTAGCGTGAATCGTCACCGCCAATCGCTTCGCGAAGGTGCCATGCAATGGCCTCCCCTTCACGGTCCAAATCGGTTGCGAGATAGATCTGATCAGCGCTCTTAGCTAGTTTGCGCAGTTCATCAACGACCTTCTCTTTACCGGGAAGGATCTCATAATGAGCTGCCCAATCCTTGTTGGGATCAATCCCCATACGGGCAATAAGCTGCTCTTTCTGTTTGCGCTTTTTATGCTCAACCTTCTGCTCTGGCGAGAGTTTGCGTGTCAAAGCAGCCTGTTTAGCGCGCTCTTTAGGATCAGACTTCTGGGCACTACCACTGGTCGGCAGATCACGGATGTGACCAACACTGGACTTAACCACGTACTGGTTACCAAGATACTTATTGATCGTCTTGGCCTTGGCTGGTGACTCCACAATTACCAGGGTTTTACCCATTTTTATCTACCTATTCAAAACTCTGTCTTTTTTTACAAATACGTGGAAACTGACTTCAGCGTCAAGTGAGCATTGCAAAAAATTTATCGGCGCAACAATACAGCGCTAAAAAATAAATGCAAATAAACGCCTTAATAATAAGTGCTAAGAGAGCTGTTTAGATCAGTGAAAATCGATCAACCTCTTCCCCAGACTCTAAACGCACTTTTTCAACAAACATCTCATAGGGACGCACCCAGAGATCGAAGTTGCCATAGAGTGTTCGATAGACCACCATCAACTCTTCTGTCTCTGAGTGTCTGGCGGTTCCAATCACTTCGTAGTCATTGCCTTTATAGTGTCTGTAAATCCCTGGGGTTAACTCGCCGCTCATTAAATCATCTCCGTTAACAGTTGATTGGCCTTTTCACCTAGCTCATCCAGTGCGCCAGCCCGCTCGGGTTCGCGCCAATAGAGCGTCAGGTGAATGGCGGTTGATTCAACCGCAACGACCTCTTCAGGCAACTGATCAAGCCAATCACTGAGCGCTTTCAGCTTAGTAGGACTCAAAGATCTTTCACCCTTTGCCCAGGACCAGCCCTCAGGAAGGCCATCAGCGGCCATGGCGTCGACTCGAGCCACCATCCACTCAACCCACTGCTCTTTTGCTGATCGATCCAATTTGCCACGCAGCATACGGTAAGCCGCCATGTTGATAATTTCTGACTCCATCTCGCCCTTGGCTCTGGGTATCTCTAGACGCGATAGCTGCACCTGAAAACCGAGCTTGCGTGCCTCTAGTCTGAGCTTAGATTGGAAGCGCTGACGAGGACTTGGCATGACCCACATCATAGAACCGATCAAAGAGAGCATGATCAGAACAATAATTGCCCACTTCATATGTTAAAAACCTTCTTGTCTGCTATTAATAGTAGTAGGGACTAAACAGGGAGAATCACCATGAGTCACTACAATCGTATTCTTGTTGCCATCGACCTTTCTGAAGAGTCTGGTGTTGTGCTTGAAAGAGCCAAACTGCTAGCCGAACAGAATCAAGCTGAGCTCAATCTGATTCATGTGGTCGAGATTGTCAGCTACGCCTATGGCGGTGAGATCCCTGTCGACATTGCCGACATCCAAACTCAAATTGAGAACCACGCCGAGTCTAAACTGAGCGCCCTTGCCACCAGCCTTGGCTACCCTGTTAATAAAGCGATTGTCGCAACGGGCAACACGGGTTCAGAGATTCATGCCGTCGCGAAAGATCTTAAAACGGATCTCATCGTGATTGGCTCTCACGGTCGCCATGGTCTATCGCTGTTACTTGGGTCCACCTCCAATGGCGTTCTGCACGGCGCAGAGTGCGATATTCTGGCCGTACGATTGGGGCATTAACCCTCAGCCATCGCCTCTAACTCCATCCAGCGCTCCATCTGCGTCTCCAGCTGGGCTTCTAGAGTGCTTAACTTTTCAAGTTCAGCGGTGACCTCTTCATGAGGTCGCTGATAAAAGTCCGCTGAACCACAAACGGCCTGCTGCGCTTCAACGGCCGCTTCAGTCTGCTCCATCTGTTCTGGAAGCATGTCCAACTCTCGCTGCAGTTTATAGGAGAGTTTAACGGGCTTTTTAGCCTCTGCAGCTTCCTTTTTACCCGGTTTAGCTGGCTCAGATTTTGGTACAACACTCTGAGTCACTACATTTTTAGGTCGCTGACGTAACCAGTCGTTGTAACCGCCCACATATTCACGAATGACACCCTCACCCTCAAACGCAAGCGTGCTGGTGACGATGTTATCGAGGAATTGACGATCATGGCTCACCAACAAAAGAGTCCCTTGATAGTCGAGCAGAATCTCTTCGAGCAGCTCCAGTGTCTCGACATCCAAGTCATTGGTCGGCTCATCGAGCACCAACAGGTTCGAGGGCTGACTGAACAACTTAGCCAACATCACGCGGTTAGTCTCGCCGCCGGACAGGGCTTTAACCGGTGTGCGCGCACGCTCTGGTGTGAACAGGAAATCTTGAAGATAACTGATGATATGACGTGATCGACCGTTAATATCGATACTTTCACGACCGCCTGAGACGTTATCGATGATGCTCTTCTCGGGGTCCACTTGGCCACGCAGCTGATCGAAATAACCCACCACCAGTTGGCTACCAAGGCGCACATCCCCCTGATCCGGAGCCTGCTCCCCTAAAATCAACTTAAGCAGCGAACTCTTACCAATACCGTTCGGACCAATCAGACCGATGCGATCGCCTCGCTGAATACGCACTGACAGATCCTTAACGACTGGCTGTCCCGCATAACTCAGCGAGACATTCTGCAGCTCGGCCACCAACTTACCCGAGCGAACCGCCTCTTCCACATCGAACTTGGCTTTACCCTGACGTTCACGGCGTTCGGATCGCTCAACACGCAGCTGCTTCAGAGCACGAACACGTCCCTCGTTACGGGTACGACGAGCTTTGATACCTTGACGTATCCACGCCTCTTCCTGCGCCAATTTTTTATCAAACAGAGCAGCCTGCTTGGCCTCCTCCTCGAGCAATTTCTCTTTTTGCGTAAGGTAGGTTGCATAACTGCCTGGAAAGTCGACCAACTGACCTCGGTCTAACTCAATAATACGGGTTGCTAAACGCTCGACTAGAGCACGGTCGTGCGAGATAAATAGAAGCCCGCCTTTGTAAGCGGCTAATACCTCTTCTAACCACTCGATGGTCTCAATATCCAAGTGGTTGGTTGGCTCATCCAGCAGCAACAGATCAGGGCTTTGAACCAGTGCAGCCCCTAAGGCAGCTCGACGGCGCCAGCCACCTGAGAGTTCAGACATCAGCTTTTCGCCAGGTAGCTGAAGTTGACTAAGAATGCGATCCACACGCGTCTCAAGTGACCAAGCATCACGGGCTTCCAGATCATGCTGAAGACGCTCCAACTCATCGAGCGAAGCATTACTGTTAGCCAGTAATGTCTCGTAGCGATCTCGCAACTCAACCAGATCAGCCAAACCTGCTTCTACAACACTGCGAACCGATCGTTCATCGGCCGCGGGTAGGCTCTGTGGTAACTGAGCAATTCGAGCGGTTGGGCTGCGCCAAATGACACCGCTATCAACGTCCATTTCACCCGAAACGATTTTTAGTAGGGTTGATTTACCCGTACCGTTAATACCGACCAGCGCTACTCGCTCACCCGCCTCAATTTGCAGGTTTGCGTTGTCTAAAATTGCTCGGGTACCAAAGGCCAGAGAGACCTGATCAAATCGAATAAATGCCATGTGAGTCGCTTAATTGTAAAACTGGTCGCGTAGTTTAACTCAGTTGCTAAAAATTAACCTGACAAGGGGTGAAATTTTTGCAGATTTAAACCATAGTTAGTGCAGAGACTTATTTGAGTGCGAGCTTTGTTAACAACGAATAAATTGAACAAATACTTAGCCCCCATTCTCTTTAGCACTTTTGCCATCAGCATAGAATCAATGGCCAAAGGTAAAGAGAGTGCAGAGCAACTCGCATTTCTAAAAGCCGAGAGACTCGCCAAACTGGGTCGCTTAGATCTTGATGACCCCGCCGCTAAACAGCTCGAGTCTTACCCCCTCTACCCCTACCTAGTCTTCAATCAGTACAGTGCCGAACTGAATCGACTCAAGCCAGAGGATATTCAACAGTTTACCAACCAGTACCCTGATTCACACTTAGAGGGGCTATTGCGTTTCAACTACACAGAGCATCTAGGGGAAAAGAGAGATTGGGGGGCATTCCTCAGCCACTACACTGAGATCGATTCCCCTAATACTGAGATGCAGTGTCGCTATGCCGAAGCTCTCTATCGACAAAAGCGCACAACTGAAGCCTCTAAACTTGCGGCATCACTCTGGAGTGTGGGCCGCTCTCAGCCAGACAGTTGTGATGATCTATTCAGACTGTTTAGAGCCAATGGTGATCTGACCAGCGATGTCGCACTCAAACGGGTTCTCAATGCGTTGGATGCCAACCAATGGGGACTGTCGGGTTATGCGCTGCGCTTTGTTAAGTCAGAGTCTGATCGTCGCATTGCTGATGCGGCTCGATCGGTCTATCGATCACCCTTTAAAGTCCTTCGAATGGGCAGCGGTTACTCAGCTAAGCAGCTCGCCAAAATTCAACGCATTGCGATTGAACGTGCGTATCGTCACGACCCATATGAAGCGTTAAATCTGTTGCTAAAACTGGGCAAAGGATTTGATCTGAGTCTGGCGGATAATTTACAAGAGCTCACGCGTGTTGGTGTAAGGGTCGCTAAGGAGCTTGATGCACATGATCGAATCAAACTCGCCAAGCTTGATCCAACCTTTGCCAGTGCTGAACTCACTGAATGGCGCATACGCTTAGCCCTGCTTGAACAGGACTGGCAGGAGGTCGCCACCCTGATTGCCAAGCTCCCTAAAGAGCTGCAAGACTCCCCTCGTTGGCAATATTGGCTAGCCGCACTCCCCAATAATCCAATGCGAACAGAGATATTAGATACACTTCGTACCAAACGCAGTTTTTACGGATTTCTAGCAGCTGATCATCTTGGGCAACCCGCTGATTTGAATCATGAACCGATCACGCTTGATCCAACCCTGCTAGCTAAATTAAGAGACTCCAAACACTACCTGCGCATTAAAGAGCTGACAGCGCTTGATCGCTATACAGTCTCACGATCTGAATTTAATCGTTGGATAGAGACGATGTCTTCGAATGAGATCCAGCACGCCGCGCACTTGATGAATGAGCTAGGTTGGTACCAACAGGGAATTCTAGCCGCCGCTTACCATGAGTTTTGGAATGATATGGACCTTCGCTTCCCAGAAGGCTTTGAGAATCTGTTTATCAAACATGCCAATAAGCGAAATATAGACCCTATCTGGGCACAGGCTCTTGCTAGACAGGAGAGCGCCCTATTCCCCTGGGCTCGATCCAGTGTTGGTGCTAGAGGGCTCATGCAGCTGATGCCCAGAACAGCTAAGCGAACTGCCAAATCTATCAAGGTGAAGTATAAAAGTAGTAACCGCCTCTACGATCCTGATTTCAATGTACAGCTAGGTACAGCTTACCTAGCGCAGATGTATCGTCAATTTGATAAAAATCGAATCTATGCAACGGCGGCCTATAATGCGGGGCCTCACCGTGTCAGCCGTTGGCTGAAGGGCCGTGAGAATTTGCCGTTGGAGATATTCATAGAGCTCATCCCCTTTGATGAGACCCGTACCTATGTGCAGAATGTTCTCAGCTTCTCTGTAATCTACGCACAGCGTAAGGGCCAAACACGACAGATGCTAACACCGACCGAACAGGCCCTACTGGCCCTCAACTGATCTGATAAACTGTGCCAACTGCTCAGCATCAAACGGCCAATCCAGTGACTGCTTAGATTGAGGATCGACCAAGACCGGTATCCGGGTGGCATATTGATTCATCAACTCGTCATCAAAGGCTATATCGACCAGATCCACTTCATACTTTGACGGATCAATACCAGAGACCAACAGAGGGAGTGCTTGATCACACAGATGGCAACCCTCTGTCGTCATTAATTCCAACAATTTCACGATTTAAAAATCCCTTAACATTAAAGCCATAGAGTAAGACTAACCTCTAACTTGTTCCCTACGAATCTTGGGGTTATTCTACGATAATATTTTGCGGTGCAACATTGACTGCATTAAACGTCATTCACACTGGAGTTTTACCATGGCGACTAAAGGTAACGGACCGACCGATCCTCAAGAGTTCATCAATTACGTAAGCCAAGAGACAAGCAAGATGCTTGAAAACTTCTCTGGCAAGGGTGCTGAGGATATGTTCTCTCAATTCACCAAGTCATGGACAGAACTTGCGACGCGTTCACTGCAAGATCCAACCTTGTGGATGCGTGCAATCGCCGATTACCAAACCGCGCAGTTTAACCTATGGCGCAACTTGTTAACCGGTAATACTACTGAAGCACCGGTTGCTGAGCCAGAGCGTGGCGATCGTCGTTTCCAGGCTGAAGAGTGGTCAACTAATCCTATTTACGACTACATCAAGCAGTCTTACCTACTGAGCTCTAAGATGCTGACTCAGATGGCTGAGAGCGCGAACCTATCGGATCAAGATCAGAACAAATTGGAGTTCTACACTCGCCAGTTCATCGATGCGATGTCGCCAACTAACTTTGCAGCAACTAACCCTGAAGTTCTGCAACAGGCGCTTGATACTAAGGGTCAGTCACTGCTCGATGGTATGAAAAATCTACTAGCCGACTTTGAGAAAGGTCGCATCTCAATGACTGATGAGAGCGCGTTTACGCTGGGCGAAAACCTTGCGACAACCGAAGGCTCTGTTATCTTCCAGAACGATGTCATTCAGCTGATTCACTACAAGCCAGAGGGTGAACAGGTTTACACTCGCCCGACGCTGATCATTCCACCGAGCATCAACAAGTTCTACATCCTTGATCTTCAGCCACACAACTCATTCGTTAAGTACTGTGTTGAACAGGGCCAAAATACGTTCCTAGTCTCTTGGCGCAACCCAACCTCCGAACAGTCAAACCTCAGCTGGGATGATCTTGTATCAGAGGGTATCTTCGAAGCCGTTCGTGTGACCAAAGAGGTCTCTGGCAGCGATAAGATCAACACGGTGAGCTGGTGTGTCGGTGGCACATTAACAGCAACTGCACTAGCAGTAATGGCGAAGCGTAAAGACACCAGTATCGCAAGCGCGACCTTCTTAACTACGCTGACTGACTTCTCTGATCCAGGTGATCTCTGCGTCTTCATTGATGACTACCAAGTCAAACAGCTGGAGCAGAAAGTGAGCCAAGCAGGCTTCCTAAACGGACGCGAACTGGCGACGTCGTTCAACATGTTGCGCTCGAACGATCTCATCTGGTCTTACGTTGTTAATAACTACCTGAAAGGTCAGACACCACCGCCGTTTGATATCCTCTACTGGAACTCGGACAGCACCAATCTGCCAGCGGCCATGTACACCTACTACATCAATAAGATGTACCTAGAGAACAAACTGGTTGAGCCGAATGCACTGGAGATCTGTGGTGAGAAGATCGATCTTGGCGAGATCAAGATCCCTTGTTACTTCCTATCGACCATTGAAGACCACATTGCACCTTGGAAAGCGACCTTCAAAGCGACAGAGACCTTTGGTTCAGAGATCGAGTTCGTCCTTGGCGCAAGCGGTCACGTTGCCGGCGTAATCAACCCAGCTTCTAAAAACCGTCGCAACTACTGGGTTAAAGGTGAGCAGGGCCAAGGCGCTGACCACTGGTTTGAAACCTCTGAAAAAGTTGAAGGTTCTTGGTGGCCAAACTGGGCTGAGTGGGTTCGTCGTCGTGCTGGTAAAAAAGTGGATGCACCGAAAACTCTGGGTAGCAAAGAGAACAAACCGCTTGAAGCCGCACCTGGTAGCTATGTAAAAGTTCGTATCGATTAATCTTCCAAATCGATGTAAAAAACCGGACACTGTGTGCCCGGTTTTTTTATGTGTGACTGAAACGATCAGGAGATCAACATGGATAACTTTTTTGATAAGGGTTTAGAGATGCGTCGCAGCACACTGGGTGCTGAATACGTTGATAAAAACCTAGCCGCTGCTGATGACTTTAACCGCCCCTTTCAGGAGGCGATGACCGCTTGGTGCTGGGGATTTGGTTGGGGCGATGATGCCATTGATCCCAAAACACGTTCGTTAATGAATCTAGCGATGCTTGGCGCCATGGGCAAAAGTCACGAATGGGCAACCCACTGCAAGGGCGCATTGAATAATGGTTGCAGTGTTGACGAGATTCGAGCAGCTATTCATGCCGTCGGCATCTATGCAGGTGTGCCTGCAGCCGTTGAGTGCTTTCGTATTGCACGGACAGTGCTTGAGGAGGCAGGAGAGCTTTAAGCGCCCCTGATACAAGAAATAGCATGTCATTTTTTCCGCCCAACTCCAGAGTAGAGATCAAGCAGCTACTCCACCTTGCCTGGCCCATGCTGCTGGCTCAGTCCTCGCAAACAGCGATGAGTCTATCCGATACTCTGATGGCCTCTTGGGCGGGCGCTGAAGAGCTGGCAGCTATCGCTCTGGGCTCCAGTATATGGACGCCACTCTCGCTATCCTTAGCAGGCGCTATGATGGCATTGACTCCGATCGTGGCACATCATGTTGGTGGAAAACGTGAACAGGAGACCGCCTCAGAATTGTTTAACAATCTTCTGATCACACTTGCGATCGGCGTGCTCAGCTGGCTTTTCATCAATGGCGCCTCTGACTGGATTCTTACCCTACTGTCTGTAGAACCGGCTCTGAAATCCACAGCCAATGACTATCTGTTTGCGATCAGCTGGGGCATACCAGGCATGCTGCTCTATCAATCGATCAGGGCTTTTGCTGAGGGACATGGGCAGACAAAGATCGTCATGAAAATAGGCATCAGCGCTGTACTGCTCAATCTACCTCTTAACTATATTTTCATCTTCGGCAAACTGGGAATGCCTGAAATGGGCGGTGTAGGCTGTGGATGGGCGACAACAATTGTATTCTGGTACATGTTCATAGCCGGTGCTGCTTATCTGATCTACAGCCGCTATTTCAAACCGTTGAACCTCTTCAAACAGACGCTCAAACCGAACAGAGAGAAGATCAAACATCAGCTCTCTATTGGCATACCGATTGCCGCGAGCCTTGGTGTTGAGACCACCATGTTCTGCCTGATTGCGCTCTTTTTGGCCGATTACGGTGCAACGGTGATCTCTGCTCACCAGATCACACTCTCGATATCGAGCCTGATCTTTATGATGCCGCTCTCACTCTGCTTGGCCGTCACCATTAGGGTTGGCCAGCTCAATGGCGCTAAACGCTTTGCTGAAGCCCAGCAAGTAGGATTCCTGGGACTGCGCATCGCCCTTTTGATAGCCTGCTTCAGCTCAACGATTCTGTTTATCCTGTCCGATGGCATTGCTGCACTCTTCTCTAAAGATGCTGAACTCATCGCCATCGCCTCAACCCTGCTTAGCTACGCTGCACTCTACCAATTCTCCGATGCGCTCCAGCTGACCGCGAATGGCGCACTGCGCGGATACAAGGATACTCGAATCCCACTGCTGATCGCGTTTATCGCTTACTGGATACTTGGGCTACCCAGTGGGTATATCATTGCCGAACATTTAGAGATGGGGGCTGTTGGTTACTGGTTAGGCATACTCATCGGCTTAAGCTTTGCCGCCGTACTACTGATAAAACGACTCTATAAGCTATCCAATGAAGCACTGGTTAACCCTCCTAATTTCAACTAGTTTTATCGCGGGCTGTATCGATACCGATCCAGCCCAGTCCCTGGTTGAGACCTATGCCGAGCGGACCAGTCGAGCCATAGATATCGATTTTGATCTTCAACTGAACAAAACCTCTAAGCTCTACCCCATTCTTCCCGATCGAAGAGAGCGAACTGAAACCCTGAGACCCATTACCGAAGGCCTGATCGATGTTCTCGATCTTAAGCAGTGCGGGCTGATCGATCTAATCGCACAGAGAAACACCAGCCTTGGCAAATTGGCCGGTGGCTCACAACGACTGATTTACGAACTGGGGTTCATCCCAAAATTACGCAGCTGTCAGAAGCTGCTCACAGGTGACAGTAGTCAAACTGATGTGTTAGCGCGTGTTCAAGAGATCAATCAGATCAAGAGCGATAACTGGCCAAAGCAGATATGGAACAGCCTATACAGCAGCCCAGAGATGGAACATCACTTCTCACTGGGGGCTGCACCACTGTTACCCGATGCAGACTACTCAACCTCAGAGTTAATGCTGACAATGCAGCGCTTTGCTGAGATCGCTGAAACCCAAAACAATACAGACTGGCAAACACCCTCTTTTGCCAATGAGCTAGAGCGTGACTACGAAACGCTCTATCGATCCAATTTCGGATCAGAGTGGCTCGCCAGCATGGCACTGTTAACTCAGGTTTTAGAGCAGACCTCAGAAGCGATTAACCAAAGACTCAATGACAGACCGATCTGCTTTAATCAGAGGCAAAACCAGAAGTCAGAGATACTCTGGAACGTCTTTATGAAGTTTTACGTCAACAGTTTGCAACCCTACATCGCTCAGGTTGAACGTACAGGCCGCCAATGGAGTAACCTTCATCAAGCCATCATCGCGTCACTCAACCTCCCTCAAAGCCGATGGCTAGACACCTATACCCATCCCGAAGGAGAGGTCTGGTCTAGGTATCTAAAAGCTCGAGAGAACCACACCCAATCTTGGCAGAATATTTTGGATCAGTGTGGACTTCGTCCGGGTAATCAGAACTGAATTAACCCACCCACTGCTGCAGCTGGCTGATGTTCATTGCGCCCGACTGACGCTTAACCTCTTTACCGCCCTCAAAACGGACAACGGTTGGAAGGCTTCTGATGTTATAGCGAGCGGCCAGCTGTTGATTGGCTTCGGTATCAACTTTAACGAAGCGCATCTCAGGCTCAGTGCGTTTTGCCACTTCGGCAAAGGCGGGTGCCATCATTCGACAGGGTCCACACCAACCTGCCCAGAAATCAACAATAACCGGAATATCCGTATTGCGAATAAACTTAGCGAAATTCTCTTCGCTCAGGGCGATCGGTTGCTGAGTAAAGATCGCTTTTCGGCATTTACCGCAGGCAGGCCCTTTATCGAGCTTATCTTTGGGCACTCGATTGGTTGCTAAACAGTGGGGGCAGCTGAGATTAACTGATTGACTCATAACATCTCCTATATCATTAACTACTAATATATAGGCAGAAATTCAGAGTTCAAGGGGAGAACAAGACAGAGCAGCGAGAACCGTTGCCCTGCCTAAGCGATTAGAACTTCTTAACTAGGGCTTCTAGTTTAGAGGTAAGACGCTCCTCTTTTTGAGCAACGCGTTGTTGTTTACGAGCCTCTTGGTGGCGCTCTTTACGGCGCTGCTTGTACTCGTCTAGCTTAGCTTTAGCGTGCTTTTCATCTTCAGCAGTCACTTCAGCCACTTCAGCACCGGTCAAATCAACACGCTGAGCGCCAACAACCATTGACTGAAGGTAACGTGGGTTACGAACATAAGTCGCTAGCGCACGCTTAATCTTACCGCGACTGACCTTTTCATCCGCCACTAAGTCCTCTTGAATACCAATTTTCAGAGGCTTGGGTTCTTCAAGGTTGAATGTATTGGGGTAAGCGGCAATCAGCAGTTCGACTGCGGCTTGGTTAGCTTCACGGTTTTTATTGCGAGGCTTAGCTGTGTTCTGTTCTGTCACTGTTTTATTCTCTTGAAGTTGACGAGGTTCAGTTCGATCAACTTGTTGTTCAACTCTGATTAAAATTTCTTCTGCCTCTTGCAGAAGACGCTCTGTATCAGAGGCTATCTGTTGAATGATTTTACTCATCCACCTTTCCGTATTCGATAGATGAAAAGATCATCGTTCACTTCATGACTGACCAACTCGTGCCCTAAGAAGTTACAAAACTTAGGGATATCACGCTCTGTAGAGGGGTCCGTGGCAATCACCTCAAAGAGATCACCCACTTGAAGTTGAGCAATTTTACCATGCAACATCATCACTGGCTCTGGGCAGTAGAGACCGCGCGCATCCAGCTGTTCTATGGGTTCTTCAATGCTCATGGCACTATCCTTTCAATCAAGTCGCGCATTGTCGCAAATAGTTTTTAAAAACACCAACGAGTTTAAGGCCATTTAACCTTTACCTATATTAAGCCGAACGTTATTCTCAAGATATAACAAGTAGTTAGAGGACAAATCGATGATCAAGGTTTTTATAAACCGCAAGGTTCCTGCCGAACTAGAGCCACAATACACGGCCATTGCCAAAGAGACTCTGCAAGCGTCTATGCGTTCACCAGGTTTTATCAAAGGCGAGGTCATGCATGACATCAATGATCCAGAGCACCGTTTAGTCATTGCCACCTACAGCACACTGGCTGACTGGGAGCGTTGGTATCAATCTCAGGAACGTCTTGAGCTGATGAACAAACTGCGTCCCATGCTAGAGCGTGACGAGCTGATCAAAATCTACGAGCACTGATTAGACGTCTAACTCCAGGTAGCAAGTGATCTCTTCACGGTCGTGGTAGAGATGCTTGCTGACGAGACGGTAGGGTTTTTCATGCTCCTGAAGAATCATCTCCAACTGCTCTATTCGATCTGATACTTCAATGTAGCGCTTTTTCATTGGCAACTTTAAGTTGAAGATCAAACGATCAGCCCAGCCATTAATGGCCCACTTTGCCATCAACTCAATGACACGTGTCGGTTTATCAACGACATCACACACCATCAGATCCACTGGCTTGGCAGGCGCAAAGGTAAAGGCATCCTCGCGTTGGTGATCAACCTGACCGGTCTCCATTAGATCACCCTTCATGGGCCCATTATCAACCGCTGTGACAAACATGCCGCGTTTAACCAGCTGATAGGTCCAGCCACCGGGGGCCGCCCCCAAATCGACTGCTTTCATACCGCGCTGCAACCGCTCATCCCAGGCTTTTTGTGGGATAAAGTAGTGCCACGCCTCTTCAAGTTTTAATGTAGAGCGGCTCGGTGCATCGGCTGGGAATTTAAGTCGCTTAATCCCCTGCTCCCATTTGGAACTGTTATTGATCGGACTGACACCGACCCAAATCTGATTATTTTCGAGCAGGAAGATATGTAGCCGATATTCAGCCTTTGATTTTCTTGGAAGTAAAAGATCCTGCTGTCGTAAAAAGCCTGCTGCAGCACTACCGAGTTTTTTAGCCAAACCATTAAGGTTGCGGCCATCAGTAGTATCCGCACTCTCAACCAACAACTCAGAGGCTTTGGGCAGCTTAGCAACCGCTTCACTGATGGGTGTTAGGCGATCTTTTGACGAAACGCCCTGCAGCATTGGCTCACAGGCGATCCATTGGCGCGCAAAGATGAGATCGCGAAAGCGCAGCTTACTCATCAACTGCAGCGCGTTGTGAGGAGGGTTGATCACAAACTCTATATAACCCGCCAAATCATCAAACTTCGGATAACCGTAAACTCCAGCCTCCGCCGCTTTTACTGATATTTCACTGGCGGCCTCACTCTCAAAGCCACTGCGACAATAGATAATAATGTGATTCAAAGGAACCTCTCCCTAAAACAGAGGCGACAGTTTAACGAGTTAGCCGTCGTAATAGCAAAAATCAGTCACTTTTATGAAAATTGATACATATCAAAAAAGCGTTATTTTTGATGAATCAAAAAATTGACTAAAATCGAACAAATAATAAACAGATATATAGTTTGAACCAATCGTAATAAATGATTAAGTCATTTAATATCAGTAACTTACACCATTAACAAATCGTATCCGCCTTTTTAAAATTCACGACAACCGACTTATTAGATAATACTAATGGATAGCTACAACGCCCTATTTAGGGGCGTTTTGCATTGAAAAATCTTGCCCCATAACTGATAATTCGCAACGGTTTCAAAAACTATCAATTCACTTAGCTTTGATGAGAGCATGAAATGAGCACTGCAACAGCAAACACGACCTACAACTACAAAGTTGTACGCCAGTTCGCCATCATGACTGTAGTCTGGGGCATAGTTGGTATGACGATGGGTGTACTCATCGCCGCACAACTAGTCTGGCCGGCACTTAACTTCGACACTGCATGGTTCTCTTTCGGACGTCTTCGTCCGTTGCATACCAACGCAGTTATCTTCGCCTTTGGCGGATGTGCACTATTTGCAACGTCTTACTACGTTGTACAGCGCACCTGTCAGACGCGTCTAATCTCTGACGGTTTAGCATCGTTCACTTTCTGGGGTTGGCAAGCAGTCATCGTCGCAGCAGCAATCACGCTGCCGATGGGTCTGACAACCACTAAAGAGTACGCTGAACTTGAATGGCCTATCGATATCTTGATCGCGGTTGTATGGATCTCATACGCAATCGTGTTCCTAGGTACCGTTAAGAACCGTAAAACGTCGCACATCTACGTGGGCAACTGGTTCTACATGGCATTTATTATCACTGTTGCAGTGCTTCACATCGTTAACAGCATCTCTATGCCTGTTACACTGTGGAAGTCTTACTCTGTCTACCCTGGCGTTGTCGACGCGATGGTTCAGTGGTGGTACGGACACAACGCTGTAGGCTTCTTCCTAACGGCAGGCTTCCTAGGCATGATGTACTACTTCGTACCTAAGCAAGCAGAGCGTCCAATCTACTCATACCGTCTATCGATCGTTCACTTCTGGGCACTGATCGCGACGTACATGTGGGCTGGTGGTCACCACCTACACTACTCTGCGCTTCCAGACTGGACTCAGTCAGTCGGCATGGTCATGTCTTTGATCCTTCTTGCACCTTCTTGGGGCGGTATGATCAACGGTATGATGACGCTATCTGGCGCTTGGCATAAGCTTCGCACAGACCCAGTTCTTCGCTTCCTTGTTGTCTCTCTATCCTTCTACGGTATGTCAACATTCGAAGGCCCAATGATGGCAATCAAGACAGTCAACGCACTGTCACACAACACTGACTGGACTATCGGCCACGTACACGCTGGTGCTCTAGGTTGGGTTGCAATGATCTCTATCGGCGCGGTTTACCACATGATTCCTAAGCTGTTTGGTAAGGCTCAGATGTACAGCGTCGGCCTAATCAACACTCACTTCTGGTTGGCAACAATCGGTACAGTTCTTTACATCTGTGCAATGTGGGTTAACGGTATCCTACAGGGTCTAATGTGGCGCGCAGTTAACGAAGACGGCACGCTTACTTACAGCTTCGTAGAAGCCCTAGAAGCGAGCCACCCAGGTTACTTTGTACGTTTCCTAGGCGGTGTCTTCTTCGTAACCGGTATGCTTCTAATGGCTTACAACGTATGGCAGACCGTACGTGCAGGCAGCACAGTAGCTAAAGCTGAAAACCCAGATCCATCAGCAGCTACTGCGTAATTAGTACCGGAGACATTAAGATGATTAAACACGATACTATTGAAAAGAACGTCGGCCTCCTTGCCCTACTGATCATCATCGTGATCAGTGGTGGTGGTTTGGCTGAGATCGTACCTCTGTTCTTCCAGAGCTCTACGACTAAGCCAATCGAAGGTCTTCGCACCTACTCAGCTCTAGAGCTTGAAGGTCGCGATATCTACATCCGTGAAGGCTGTCACGTATGTCACACTCAGATGATCCGTCCTTTCCGTGCGGAGACTGAGCGTTACGGTCACTTCTCTACTGCTAACGAGCACGTTTACGAGCACCCATTCCTTTGGGGTTCTAAGCGTACAGGTCCAGACCTAGCTCGTGTCGGCGGTCGTTACTCAGATGACTGGCAGCGTGCTCACCTATACAACCCACGTGACGTTGTACCTGAATCAAAAATGCCATCTTACCCTTGGCTGTTCGAACAGAAGCTAACGGGTAAAGATACGGCTGCGAAGATGGAAGCTCTTCGTAAGCTAGGCGTTCCATTTGACGATGCAACAATCGCTTCAGCGCGAGAAAACGTAGAAGGCAAATATGAGATCGATGCTCTAGTTGCTTACCTACAAGCGCTAGGCAAGATGCATACTGTGTACAACAACAAGCGGTAATTAATAGTGAGCTACGACGTCTACGGTCCATACATTCCAGTAGTGATGCTGGTAACGTTTCTGGCCCTGTTCATCTGGGTACTGAATCCGAAAAACCGCAAACGGTTTGACGATGCAGCCAACCTCCCCTTCCAGGACGAGGAGATTGATGAACGCACCAGAAAAACTGACAAAGACGTCGAGTAAGGAGTAGAAAGATGAGTGCTTTTTGGAGCGCATGGATCACAGTCATCACTCTAGCCGTTATTATCGGCTGTACTTGGCTGCTTCTAGCAACGCGCAAAAGTGAAACACACAAAGAAACAACTGAAGCGACTACGGGCCACGAATTCGATGGCATCGAAGAGCTTGATAACCCACTACCACGCTGGTGGTTCCAACTATTCATTGGTACGGTTATCTTCTCACTCGGTTACCTAGCGCTTTACCCAGGTCTTGGTAACTTCAAGGGCCTTCTTGGTTGGACGTCGGCTAACCAGTGGGAAGAGGAAGTGGCACACGCAGAAGAGGTCTACAAACCTGTTTTCGCTAAATACGCTTCGCTATCAATTGAAGAGCTAAACCAACCAGGTAACGAAGCAGGCCTTAAAATGGGTCAGCGCATGTTTGCCAACAACTGTTCTGTTTGTCACGGTACTGGCGGTCAGGGTGCTTACGGCTTCCCTAACCTAACCGACAAAGATTGGTTGTACGGTGGCGAGCCACAAACCATTATGATGTCTATCGTCAATGGTCGTCGTGGTGCGATGCCTGCTTGGGGTGCGGTACTGGGTGAAGATGGTGTTCAAGACGTGACTAACTACGTGCTTAGCATCAGCGGCAACGAACACGACGCAGCAGCAGCTGAACGTGGTCAAGCACAATACAACACTCTGTGTGCGGCATGTCACATGCCAACAGGTAAAGGTATGGCGGCACTGGGTGCACCTAACCTAACTGACGATGTATGGCTTTACGGTGGTAAGTTTGAGCAGATCGCTCACACTATCCGTGCAGGCCGTGCAGGCGTAATGCCAGCGCACAAAGATCTTCTTTCAGAAGATAAGATCAAACTGATCTCTGCATACGTCTACAGCTTGTCTAACAACTAATAGACCCCCCGCAGAAGAAAAGGCGACCTGATATATATCAAGTCGCCTTTTTTTTATTCCATTTATAATAGACAATCAAATCAAGTCATATAAGCACAGGCGAGTTGCATGTCTAATATCCCAGTTAAAGATGTCACCCCAAAAAAGGGCTCTGGCGCTACTGAAACCTACGATCTGTACGCGAAGCGTGAAGAGATCTACGTTAAGTACACGACCGGCCTATTCAAGAATCTACGAAACATCTCAAGTGCGATCATGCTGCTGATGTTCTACGGTTTCTCTTGGATCCAATACGATGGCAAACAGGCCGTGCTATTTGATCTGCCAAACCGCCAGTTCCATGTCTTTAACTTCACGTTTTGGCCACAAGATTTCATGCTGCTTTCGTGGCTGCTGATCATTCTGGCCTTCACCCTCTTCTTTGTTACGGTGTTTGCCGGTCGTCTCTGGTGTGGCTATGCCTGCCCACAGTTTGTCTGGACTTGGTTGTTCATTCGTATCGAGCAACTAACTGAGGGTGATCGCAACGCTCGCATGAAGCTGGACAAAGCGCCTTGGAGTGCGAACAAGGTTCTGCGCAAACTGGCTAAGCACCTTATCTGGCTTGCTATAGGTGCCGTTTCAGCCGTTGCATTTGTTGGCTATTTCTCACCGGTACGCGAACTGGTTCCAAACATTCTGAGCTTCAATCTTGGACCTTGGGAACTTTGGTGGTTGGCGTTCTTTACGGTTGGTACCTACGGTGCGGCTGGCTGGTTACGCGAACAGGTCTGTATCTACATGTGCCCATACGCTCGTTTCCAGAGTGTTATGTTTGACCAAGATACCTTGATCATCTCTTACGATGAGAAACGCGGTGAGAATCGTGGTGCTCGTAAACGCCACATCGATCACAAGGCTGAAGGCCTGGGTGACTGTATCGACTGTGGTCACTGTGTGCACGTCTGCCCTGTCGGTATCGATATCCGTGATGGTCTTCAGTATGAGTGTGTCGCTTGTGGTGCCTGTGTCGATGCCTGTGACAACATCATGGAGAAGATGGGCTATGAGAAAGGTCTGGTTCGCTACACCACCGAGCATGAGCTTAACGGTAAAAAAACCCATATCTTCCGCCCTCGCTTGATCGGTTACTTCGTCGCGATCTGTGCCATGTTCATCGCCTTCAGTTATGTACTCTTTACACGAGTGCCGCTTGAGGTGGACGTTATTCGTGAACGCGGTCAGCTCTACAGCACTACTAATGATGGGTTGATCCGTAACACCTACACACTAAAACTGGCAAACAAATCACAACGTGATTACCAGTACGAGATCCGTGTTGAAGGGTTAGAGGATGCCATCATCAATGGTGATACCGTTGTAAACGTAGCCGTTGGTGAACTACTCGATCACAACCTGTCGATCATTCTGGATCCTCGCGCTATGGAGCGAGCAAACTATGAGATCGATTTTATCGTAACAGCGACTGATGGCTCAGGCGTTGAAGCTGAATCAGAAAGTCGTTTCATAGGTCCTGCGCCTAAGCGTTAAGACAGTGTCACAGAGAATCTGTGATATACTCGCGCGCGGATATTCTTAGGGATATCCGCGCTTTATTTTAGTCACTATTTTGAGGTTTACATGACTGAACAGACTCACGACATTGGCCCTTGGTACAAGCAGAAATGGCTATGGTTTGTATTGGCGCCGTTGATCGCTGTGGTTATCTATGGAACAACCTTCCTCTATCTTGCTATTACGACTATGGATGGCGTGGTTAAAGACGATTACTACAAAGAGGCACGTGGTACTAATGTCGACACCAGCCGTTCAGATGAAGCGGATCGCTTAGGCATTCATGGTGAAGTATTGTTGGACACACTGACCGGTGATATTCGCTTGGATCTTAAATCGAACAGTTTTTTGGGTGATCAACTATCCGTTGACCTGGTTCACCCTACCCACCAGAAGTATGATCAAAGCCTAACGGTTCGCTCAGTGGGCGGTACAGGCGTCTACGTTGGCAACTTACAGAGCACACTAACCGGCAAACGCTACCTGATCATTACCAACACTGAGGGTAACTGGCGTCTACGTCGCGAAATATTGCCCCCTTACGATCAAAATACCTTCAAGGTGGGTAAGTTCTAACAGACCAAAATGAGTAATCCAAAAGACTCTTGTTTTCACTGTGCCACCCCTATTCCTAAGGGGGTGAAGGTTGAGCTTTCAATTGATGGAAAGCAAGAGTCATTTTGTTGCCCCGCCTGCCGTGCGGTCACTCAAACAATACTGGGCTCAGGTCTAGAGAAGTACTACCAGCACCGCGGCAGTCAACAGCAAGAACGCCCCACTGAAATAGAGTCCGAAGATCAACTCGCACTCTATGATAATGAATCCATTCAAGCACCCTTCGTCAGAACCATAGACTCCGATCGCAAAGAGGCCCTCTTTGTCATTGAAGGGATCCACTGTGCTGCCTGTGTTTGGCTTTTAGAGAAGCATCTGACCGAACAGGTTGGTGTCACTAGCTTTACCGTTAACCTAACCAACCACCGCGCTCGACTCGTTTGGAACCCGTCAGAGAAACCCTTAAGTGAACTGATGGCCGCCATCATTTCGATCGGTTACACACCTCACCCGTTTACGCCCAACCAAGAAGAGAAGCTCTACGAACAGGAGCAGAAAAAGGCGATGCGCCGACTGGGTGTTGCCGGTGTCGGCATGATGCAGGTGATGATGATGTCATCGGCACTCTACCTAGGTGACGCCTTCTTCATGGAGGAGCACATCCAGAACTTTATTCGCTGGACCAGCTTCATTGTTGCCACCCCTGTTGTATTTTATGCCGCGCGCCCCTTCTTCAACGCGGCCCGACGGGATCTTCGCACCCGACACCTCAGTATGGATGTGCCGGTATCTATCGCTATAGGTGGCGCTTATATAGCCAGCGTATGGGCTACGATCACGCAGAGCGGCGAGGTCTACTACGACTCGGTCTCGATGTTCACCTTCTTCCTATTGATTGGCCGCTTCTTCGAGATGAAAGCGCGCCACAGAACCGGTATGGCCGGCAATGAGTTGGCCAATATTCTTCCAGCCAGCGCTACGCGATTGACCGAGACAGGCGAACAGCTTGTCCCGGTATCGGAACTCAACCCAGGCGATCGCGTACTGGTTAAGCCCGGTCACTCCATACCAGCTGATGGCATACTCTTTACGCAACACACCAGCATTGATGAGTCGGCCCTCACCGGTGAGCCTCTGCCCGTCAGCAAAGCGCTTGGCGACCCTTTAGTAGGCGGTACCATCAATATGGAGCAAGCGATTGAGATGGAGATCACCAGCAGTGCTGAACAGTCTCGCATGTCCTCCATTTTGAATCTATTGGATCGTGCTCAGGCTGATAAACCCAAGGCGGCTCAGATTGCCGACAAGGTTGCGAGCTATTTTGTCGCTGGCGTTCTTCTAACGGCTGTCGTTGTCAGTCTTATCTGGTGGCAGATATCCCCTTCAGACGCTTTCTGGGTGACACTCTCCGTCCTAGTAGTCACCTGCCCTTGCGCACTCTCCTTGGCTACACCGACGGCTTTAACAGCAGCCATAGGTTCTCTGCGTAAAATGGGACTGCTGGTTACTCGCGGGCATGTATTAGAGAGTTTGGCACAGTGCACGGCCGTCTACTTTGATAAAACCGGCACACTGACCACCGGCAAACTGACGTTGCGTGAGACCACCCCTCTCTGTGAGCAGTCCGTTGATGAGCTCAATCAACTAGCGGCAGCAATTGAGAGCCGCTCAGAGCACCCCATCGCGTCCGCTTTTGCTCCCTACTTTGAATACTCTGTTGAAGAGGCCACTAACCATGTGGGTAGAGGCGTAGAGGGAACGATTAACGGAAACACCTATCGTATTGGTAAACCCGGGTTTGTATCCGAACTCTTTGGAAACCAACCTCCCACTCACCCAGAAGGGACAGGGATTTTTCTTCTGATGGGTAATAGCTCCGGCCCTCTCGCCTGGTTTTCGATTGACGATCAACTTCGACCTGAGGCTATTGAAGCGGTTAAGCAGATCCAAGCATTGGGATTACCTGTTGGCATGCTAACCGGTGATCGCGAAGCGAATGCACAACGCATCGCCTCTGAGTTAGGGATCGATCATGTTGAAGCGCACTTGTCGCCAGAAGATAAGCTAGCTCGTGTAAAGGCGATGCAAAACAACGGTGAACGCATCCTGATGATTGGCGATGGTATCAACGACATTCCCGTTCTGTCCGGTGCGCAGACCTCTATTGCGATGAACGGCGCGACAGACCTTGCCAAAACATCCTCTGATGCTGTGTTGGTCAGCTCTGATCTAAGACGCATCCCTGGCTCCCTTAACATGGCTCGTAAAACACGAAACATCATTCGTCAAAATATTGGCTGGGCTTTGTTATACAACCTAATCGCGCTACCCTTAGCAGCAAGTGGTTTTATTGCCCCCTGGATGGCGGCTATTGGCATGTCCCTTAGCTCGCTGATTGTTGTCGGCAATGCCCTTCGTCTAACCAAACAGCTGTAGGTTTTTATGGAAATCGTCTATTTACTTATCCCTGTCGCGATCATCTTGGTAGCCTTTGCGACCTGGGCTTTCTTCTACAGCGTTAATTCTGGTCAATTTGATGACCTAGAGTCCCCTGCTCATCGCATTCTATACGACGATGATGAAGATATGATTCCTGAAGACGCGCGCGTCAAAAAAGAGCCTGAAGCTCCATCCTCTGAAACACCAAAAGATTGAGCATGCTGCCCGCCTCTCTTAGCTTCACCTCGGCATTCATCATTGGCCTTCTTGGCACAACACACTGCCTAGCCATGTGTGGTGGACTTGCCTCGAGTCTCAGTATAGGTGGAACAGGTCGAGCCAACTCCCTATTAGGTCTGTTTAGCTACAATCTTGGACGTATCGCTAGCTACTGTGCAGCGGGTGCCATTCTTGGTCTGTTAGGTGCAACCCTACAACAGACAGAGATAGCCTTTGCGCTACGCTGGATTGCAGGCCTTCTACTGATCAGCATGGGCCTCTACATCGCACAGTGGTGGTTTGGCCTAACGAAACTGGAACAGGCTGGCTCGCTATTGTGGAAACAGATAGCGCCTCTTCTTAAACCCTTTATGCCTGCCGACACCCCGTTTAAAGCCTTAGTACTGGGCATTGGCTGGGGCTGGCTACCTTGCGGTCTGGTCTACAGCACCTTAATCTGGTCATCGGCCGCCGGTAGCGTTGCAGAGAGCACTCTACTCATGCTGGGCTTTGGCTTGGGCACTTTGCCAGCCATGCTCGCCACTGGGCTACTGGCTAAACAACTACGCGAGCTGGTCGCCCACACATTGGTGCGCAAACTCTCGGGGCTACTGTTGATACTGATGGGCATTTGGACACTGCTAAGCGCGTAGCGGTTGACCCGTATCAACACATAACTCCCTATTATTGCTTAATATTCTGACATCTGAAGATTAAGGAATATTACTGTGCTGCAACAGACCAACATCCAGTGGGATACCGACCTGATTCGCCGTTATGATTTAGCAGGTCCTCGCTACACCTCTTACCCAACCGCACTGCAATTTACTGACACCCCAGACAGTGTCAAAACGCTCTCTAAAGCGATCAGTGAGCGCGACAGTCGTAAGCCTTTATCACTCTATATTCACATCCCCTTCTGTGCGCACGTCTGCTACTACTGCGGATGCAACAAGGTGGTCACAAAAGATCGCTCCCGTGCAGAACCCTACCTTCAGACGCTGTTAAAAGAGATTAAACTGCGTAGCACTGAACTGGGCAGTGACGTTCAAGTGGATCAGCTTCACTGGGGCGGCGGCACACCCACCTTCATTGATGATGAGCAGACCGCTCGTTTAATGCAGGCGCTAAAAGAGGCCTTTAAACTGCGTGATGACGATCAAGGTGACTACGCCATTGAGATCGATCCTCGTGAAATGACTAAAGACCGCTTAAAGCTGCTGCGTGAATTGGGTTTCAACCGCATCAGCATAGGGGTTCAGGATGTTAACGAAGCGGTTCAAATCAAGGTAAACCGCGTGCAATCCCTAGAGATGACAACGGACCTGCTTAAAGAGGCGCGTGAACTGGGCTTTCGCTCAATCAACGTTGATCTAATCTATGGCTTGCCGCTGCAAACTGAAGAGAGCTTTGCCGAGACCTTGGACCGAATTCTAGAGCTACGACCCGATCGTCTCTCGGTATTTAACTATGCTCACCTACCCGAGCGCTTTAAACCACAGCGTCGTATCAATGCCGATGAGTTACCCGACGCGCTCACTAAACTTGCGATTCACCATCAAAGTATTGAGAAGCTGACGGCAGCGGGCTACCGCAACATTGGTATGGATCACTTTGCTCTGCCAGACGACACACTGACACAACACCAAGATGATGGAACGCTGCACCGTAACTTCCAGGGCTATACCACTCACTCACAGTGTGACTTGATTGGTTTGGGCGTCTCATCGATTAGTCAGATTGGCGATTACTACCTACAGAACAGCCCTAACATTGAGCGCTACACGCAAGATATTGAATCTCAGGGCTCAGCATTAACCAAAGAGTACTGCCTCAATGAGGATGACAAAATTCGCAGAGCGGTGATTACCCGCCTGATCTGTGACTTCCAACTCGATTTTGCCGATCAATCCAAAGCGCTCAATATCGACTTTAAAGAGTATTTTGCTAACGAATTAAAACTGCTTGAGCCGATGGCACAGGATGGCCTGATTCATTTAAGAGAGGATGGAATGGATGTCACCGCCGCTGGGCGTTTGTTGATTCGTCGAATCTGCATGACCTTTGATGCCTATATCGATCACTCAGAACAGCGATTTTCTAAAATCATCTAATCCGATTTTGCACAGTAAATTTCACTAAAAGTGGACCGTTAAAAAGTCCACTTTTTTATCTAAATTGACTTGGGTCAATAAAGCGCTTTTGGATATACTGTCAGGCAACTAAGGAGCCCTTATGTCTGACACCAAAAACATCAAACTCGCCAGCATCGGCCAGGTAAGCTGTAACACCTGCAGCTTGAGTACACTCTGCTTGCCTGTCTCTCTAAACGACGAAGAGGCGCTTCGCCTCGACGATATCGTTGATAAGAGCAAACCACTTCACAAGGGCGACTTCCTGTTTAGACAGGGTGAAGAGTTCACGTCACTGTTCGCCATTCGTGCGGGGTCGTTAAAAACTTACTCTGTAAACCCTGAGGGAGAAGAGCAGATCAACGGTTTCTACTTCCCAGGTGAACTGGTTGGCCTAGCCGGATTCGATTCAGGCAGCTACCCAATGTCGGCTAAGATGCTTGAGACGACCACTGTCTGTGAGATCCCTTTCTCACGCTTGGACGATCTGGCAGGTCAAATGCCAGAGCTGCGTCGTTCTGTGATGCGCTCTATGAGCCACGAGATCAGCGATGACCAACAGATGATGATGCTGCTCTCTAAAAAGACGGCTGAACAACGTATCGCAACCTTTATTTTCAAGCTGTCGCAACGTTATGCCCTGCGTGGCTACTCTGCACAATCCTTCCGACTTTCGATGTCACGTAACGAAATAGGCAACTACCTTGGCCTAGCGGTCGAGACGGTCAGTCGAATCTTTACACGCTTCTCTTCACAAGAGCTGATTCGTGTTGAAGGTAAAGAGCTGGAAATTCTTGATCAAGCAGCGCTGCTGGATGCGGCTGGTGAAGCACCCAGCCCAGAGTGCAATCAACACCACGGTTAAATAAGGATCTTTAATGTCTTACGACGAGCACTATGTAAAATCGGTTGTCCGCTCTATTCCAGATTGGCCAGAGCCTGGCATTCTGTTCCGTGATATTACGCCGATTTTTCAAGATCCACGTGCCTCTCGCATGGTCGCAAACGCCTTTATTGATCGTTACATGCAGATGGATATTACCCACATAGCCTGTATCGATGCTCGAGGTTTTCTATTTGGTGCGATTATTGCGCACCAGCTGAACAAGCCTCTGATTTTGGTTCGTAAAAAAGGCAAGTTGCCCGGTGAAACGATTCACCAAGACTATACGCTAGAGTACGGCACAGCCTCCGTGGAGATTCAGAAGGATGCCGTTACCGCTGGCGACAAAGTGGTATTGATCGATGACCTTATTGCCACTGGGGGCACAGCACTGGCGGCCTGCACACTGATCAACGGTCTAGGGGCTAGCGTTGTTTAGGTAGCAGCGCTGATTGACCTGCCAGACCTTAACGGATCACAAAAAATCCAAGACACCGGCGTCCCCGTATACTGCTTACTGGCCTACGACGGTCTCTAATAGAAACCGAGGTTTAGCCACCTCGGTTTTTTTATACCTAGAAACGATAAAAATTTTAAGTTTAATGGAGTTTTAAATGCTTCGACTATCGACCACCCTACTCGCTGCATCACTTATGGCAGCAACTGCACAGGCTGAACAGGTTCAGATTCCTTTTGAGGGTTTAACACTCAACGGCAATCTTGAACTGGCTGCTGATAAATCCTTAGCAGACGGTGTCCTAATGCTGACGCACGGCACCCTGGCTCACAACGAGATGGAGATCATCAGCTACGTGCAGGAACAGATGGTCGATTACGGCATCTCTACTTTAGCCATCAACCTAAGTTATGGATTGGATAACCGCGAATCAGCGATGTACGACTGTACCGTTCCGGCTCAACACACCATGCAGCAAGCACTGGCTGAAATGGATGCTTGGCAGACTTGGCTGGATGGACAGGGCGCAGGCGATCGTTGGGTAATGGGTCACTCACGTGGCGGCAACCAGACGGCTCAATTTGCTGCAGCTAACCAAGATAAGATCAAAGGCCAAGTTCTATTAGCACCTGCAACTTGGGACTACGGCAAGACGTTAGAGGGTTATGGCAAACGCTATGAAACGCCCATCGAGCCGATTCTAGAGAAAGCTAAGGGCATGGACCCTAAAGCGATAATCGATGGCATCAGCGTCATCTACTGTGAGAACAGCGGTGCGTCGGCTGAAGCCGTCCTAAGCTACTACGGCAACTACCCAGAGTACGACACACCCACAGTGTTAAAAGAGACGAACATCCCTACTCTAGTCATCGCAGGCAGCTTGGATACCGTGGTTGCAGATCTTCCTGAAAAGATGGAAAGTATCGACAAAGAGAACATTGAACTAGTAGTCGTTGAGGATGCAGATCACTTCTTCTTAGATCTGTTTGCCGACGAGGCGGTGGAATATGCGGTCGATTTTATCGAAAACCTGTAGCGCACTTCTTCTCAGCTTGGGCCTTATGATAAGCGCCCAAGCCGAGGTAAAGCTTGAGACAGCTACGGATCTTCAGTCGCTTGGTAAAGCGAACCCTAACGAAGTAATTGTTCTGTTGGTCTCTCAGGATGGCTGTGCCTTCTGTGTTACCGTCAAAGAGGATTTCCTAAAACCTCTTTTACAAACGAACGATGCACCCCCTATTCAGGTACTGGATCTGAGCAACCCTACTCCCGTTATCAACTTTGATGGCTCAACGGGCTCGGCTGAACAGGTTGCTAAAAGCTTGGGTGGACGCTTCACCCCGACCATTCTATTTGTCGATGCAAAGGGCGAGACTCGCGCTAAAAAGATCGTCGGTGTGAACACGCCAGAGTTCTACGGTTACTACATCGATGAAGCGATTAAATCGGCTCGTAACAGTTTTTAAGCTCAGAAACTAACCGCAAGCAGAGGGCTCTCTGCTTGCATCCCTTCTATCAGAGCAACATAATAGCGCCCCTTCACCTAATCCGCATTTAGAGGTTTTATGCTCTGGTTTCGTAACGCTATTTGGTACCGTTTTTCTCCCAGTGATTCATTCAATGAAGCCGCACTGATGGAGGCGCTAGAAGCCAGACCCTTCGTACCCTGCAAAGGCGCAGAACCACGTTCAGTGGGTTGGGGTAAAGTGGCGCCAGGTGTCATCGATCTACCGGTACTGACCAGTCACGGCTTTCACCTTATCTCACTGCGAGAAGAGGAGAAGATCCTACCCTCGAGCGTGATCAAAGATCAGCTCAACGAGAAGGTAGAACAGATAGAGGCGACCGAAGATCGTAAGGTCTACCGTAAAGAGAAGGTGCAGCTTAAGGACGAGATCACTCTGACACTGCTACCACGCGCATTTACACGCCGTAAAACCACACGTGCTCTTATTGCGCCTCACCATAAACTACTGATTGTGGAAGGCAGCAGCTTTAAGCGCGCAGAAGAGCTGCTAAGCACACTGCGTGAAGATCTAGGGTCACTATCGGTAAAACTGACCTCGACCGCGCTTCCTGCCAACAAAGTATTCAGCGACTGGCTACTAGAGAACCGTGATCTACCCCGTGCACTTGAACTGGGTGCTGTCACCGAGTTTACCGATCCTCTAGAGACCAGCAGCCAGATCAAGATTAAAGGCCAAAACCTGACAGATAAAGAGATCCAAGCGCACCTTAGCGGAGGCATGTTAGCAGAGCGCCTAGAACTGGTGTGGCGTGATCAATTGCAGTTTGTCATGCACTCGGATCTAACCCTGCACTCGATTAAAATGACGGATCAGTACCAAGAGCAACAGAGCGACCGCGAGCAAGAGGACGAAGCACTGGCACTGGATGCTGATCTAGCCCTGTTGGGCATTGAATTTACCCGCCTACTCCCTGAGCTTTTGGAAGCCCTGGGCGGTGAGGCAGAAGAGGCTTAATTTTGGCAAAGACCTACTCCGTAAAAGAGATCTTCTACACCCTACAAGGCGAAGGCTTTCACGCAGGACGCCCTGCGGTGTTCTGTCGCTTTACCGGTTGTAATCTTTGGAGTGGTCGTGAAGCCGATCGAGTGGCTGCAGTCTGCCAATTCTGTGATACCGATTTCGTGGGTACGGATGGTCAAAACGGCGGCAAGTTCACCTCCGCCGAAGCCCTGGCACAAAGGATCGCTAGCTTCTGGCCAGATCCTAAGCAAGGACAACCCTTTGTCGTCATCACCGGGGGCGAGCCTGCCCTGCAGATGGACAGCGATCTGATCGATGCTCTACATAACCAAGGGTTTGAGATCGCCATTGAGACCAACGGCACCCTACCGCTTCCAAACGGAATCGATTGGGTCTGTGTCAGCCCCAAAGGGAGCTCCGAGATTCTTCTTTTAGAGGGCCACGAGTTGAAGCTGGTCTACCCGCAAAAAGAGCTCAGAGCACAGCCAGAACAGTTCCAAAATCTAAGCTTCGAACACTTCTACATCCAACCCCTGGATGACCAAAACGCGCTTGAAAATCGTGCACGTTGCATCGAATATTGCATGCAAAATCCTCAATGGAAATTAAGCATTCAAACCCACAAAATCCTTGACATCGACTGATCGTTTTTAACCTTTAATTCTCTAAAATCGACCACCCCAGTAACCATGGGGGCTAGCAAAGTGTGCTCACATTATCTGTGGATAACCCTGTGCACAGAGTCATCAAAGGTGAACTAAAGCGTCATTAAAAGGTAAAAGCAGAAAATTGGTTAAAATTTAACCAATACCATTAAACCTATAATAAACAATAACTTACATTGGCAATGTAATCTTAAATTGTCTATTTTGGGCCTAACTTGTTCATAATGTCGAAAATAGAACTTAAGTTAGTACTTTGGCGACACTGATGCAGAATTGTTATTTCAAACTAAGTTTGATACTGGTATCAACATGATTTGAATTTAAAACTGTGCATTGGAGAAGGCTGTGGATATATATTAGTGCAATCTAATATTTAAATTCAAATTAAGCTTGATATTCAAATTATAATGACAAGGATCTGGGGTTTACTGATACGGACTTACTCTTCCTAGAACTAAACTAAAGCCTTGATGAATCCCTTTGCTCTCATACTAGTAACATCACTTAGATTTATCGATCCACTATTCTTAGCAAACGATCAAGCTGATACTTCGGAAGCAACTTTTCTAACCAGTAAAGGGCCTTTGTAGGAGGGGTAATAAAGTAATTCGCTTTGGGTTTTCGTGCATTGATGGCATGGTCTAGCGCTTTAAAAACGTATTCTTGTGGGTAGTTTCCAGTGCTCTCATGATCAGGCTTATTTAGGCGTGGTAACACAGTTTCATTGTAAATATCTTTGTTAACAGAGTGCTCGACATTCACATACTTCAATAAGGCTTTTAAAGCATTCGCTCTGAATCGACTCTCTACTGGACCTGTATTAAGGAGACTGAACTCTATTCCGCTGCCTTTCATCTCAACTCGCATCGACTGAACCATGCCTTCAAGGGCGTACTTACTGGCGACATAGGCTCCACGACACGCCATACCAACAAACCCTAGTACAGAACTGTGAATGACAATTCGCCCCTCTCCTTGTTGTCTCATGTGAGGGATGGCAAGCGTATTGAGATGGTGCAATCCGAAAACATTTACTTTGAACTGTTCTTCAAACGCTTCGACGGGTAGGTCTTCTACGAAGCCTGCTTGGCCAAACCCTGCATTTTGAAATAGAACGTCGATACGATTATCCAAGAGTTCTAACGCTGCATTAAAGCCACTCTGAATGCTTCTATAATCAGACATCTCGATGAAGACTGTAGGAATACCTTTTAATGCTAACTCTTCAGCATCTTCATTGTTTCGTATGGTCCCAACAACGTTATGACCCAGCTCTCTTAAACGTAAAGCACAGTAGTAACCGATTCCACCAGGGGATACACCGGTGATTAAAATATGTTTCATGAATTATCATCAATTAGCTGGTATGTAGCGCTTCTGGGGCCACCAATGCGCTTTATAAGACCAATATCTTCAAGCTTTTTAAGTGATTTAAAGAATTGAGAGCGAGAAACCTCTATTTCCTGCTTTCTTGTTAACTCTTCAAACTTTTCATGACTGAGCGTCGCTTGAGAACTCTTTTGATCAAGGGCATCCCATAACTTAACGAGCACTATTCGATCGGAGTCGGTCAAACTGCCTAACCCAAGGTCATTTGCAGCTGAATCCATTTGGCGGATTAGTTGAAGAAAAAAATTAAGCTTACCCAAAAATTACTCCAAAGTATGAAATTTCTGTAAGTGTACTTATTCTAGGGAAGCTGCGAATAGGTCCTGCGATTTAGGTATCGAGCGAAGCTTTGAGCTGACCGCCTAACTTTTGAACACCAAATTTCCAATTCTCCCCAATTTTCGGCCGGATTTCGACCCTATTTCGGGCGATTCCCGGATTTCAGACAGATCTTGGCTGTCGTCGCAACATTTGGTCTACTTTAAACAGGTTTGCCAAGGTGAATAGCATGGCTAACTGAGAGTCATTTTTCATCAGTCCTTTATAGCGTGCTTTGATAAAGCCAAACTGACATTTGATGATCCGAAACGGATGCTCTACCTTTGCCCGGATGCTGGCTTTTAAGTATTCGATGTTAATAATGGTTTTGTTCTTACGAGGATGCTTTTTCAGGGCTCGCACCTTGCCGGGACGCTCGGCAATTAGCCATTCTACATTCGAGTCTTTCAGTTCTTCCCGCTTCTCTGCGCCCTGATAACCAGCATCACCAGAGATGAATTCCTCGTCGCCGTGCAACAGGTTTTTCAACTGATTCAGATCATGTTCATTGGCGGCAGTAGTCACCAGCGTATGGGTTAAGCCGCTCTTGGCATCCACGCCAATATGGGCTTTCATGCCGAAGTGCCATTCGTTGCCTTTCTTGGTCTGATGCATATCCGGGTCACGTTGCTTGTCTTTGTTCTTGGTGGAGCTAGGCGCTTCAATAATCGTCGCATCCACCAACGTGCCCTGTGTCATCATCACACCACAATCCGACAGCCATTGGTTGACGGTTTTAAATAACTTGCGCGTGAGTGTGTGTTTTTCCAGTAAGTGCCGGAAATTCATGATGGTGGTGCGGTCAGGAATGGCCTTATCCAGTGACAGTTGTGCAAACTGGCGCATTGAAGTAATCTCGTACAGCGCGTCCTCCATGGCTTCATCACCAAGACTGTACCACTGCTGCATACAGTGAATGCGGAACATGGTTTCCAGCGGATACGGACGGCGACCATTACCCGCCTTGGGGTAGAAAGGGTCTATTACATCCAGCAATTGAGACCACGGTAGCAGGTTATCCATTCGGGATAAAAATATCTCTTTACGAGTCTGACGGCGTTTGCTGGAAAACTCGCTATCGGCAAAGGTGAACTGGTGGCTCATGGAACATTGGTTCCTGCTGGATTGCTATGTCACTATGATCTCACATCAGGAACTTATTCGCATCTTCCTTAGATGGCACTGTGTTGAGTTAGATTGAATTTAACCAGTTCAATGCTTCAAGTTCATCTGAAAACTGTTTTACTCTATATTGAGTAAGTTGGACATTATCTTTGATTGCAGGATAGATACCATTTTGAGGTTCATTATCGAGTATTGCAATTGCAGCGTGTTTGAATTTTAGTTCTGATGTTACAAATCTCGCGAAAATAGTTTGTTCAACTTTTGAAGCTTTTAAATTGGCTAATCGATAATCAATGAGTAACTTATAAATGGCTTTTTGTTTGTAATCAGTAATTATTGTTTGAAAGATTTGAGTGCGTTCATCGAAGTCTATCTCTCCTTCATATACCACCATTATAATGTGAGAATTATCAATTTTTGATATATGGTGTGGCATAACAAAGTTTACTCTATACAAGGCTCATTCATAGGGTTGATTATAGATTAATATGCCAGTGAATCGCTACCAATAACTTAGACACTTCCCAGCCTTTCTTGGTAACGGTTTTCATACTCTACTGGTGACAGCAGATTATTGGAACCATGTTTTCTTTTGCAGTTATAAAACATCTCGATGTATTCAAAGATATCGCTTCTGGCATCGTCTGCTCATGCTACCTTCCAGGCCATTAGCTTTGAGGAATGCTTGCCAATCATGGCTGGTGTACTGGCTTCCCTGGTCGGAATGCACCATCACTTGTTGTTTAGGATTACGCCGCCAGACAGCCATCAGCAGCGCATTCAGCACAATGTCTTTGGTAATGCGTGACTGCATTGACCAGCCAATCACTTTGCGTGAGAACAAATCCACGACCACTGCCAGATATAACCAACCTTCGTGAGTGCGGATATGTGTAATATCCGTTACCCAGGCTTCATCTGGCGCCGTAGGATTAAACTGACGCTGCAACCGGTTGGGAACAACAATGTGACTCTCACCACCACGATGACGTGGCCTGCGATAGCCCACCTGAGCCTTCAGATCTTCTGAGCATTACTTCAAACAGCTACGTATGATAATAGATTCCCCGTTTAACACGCTATTTACTCTCTATTGCATATCGACTCAAAATTAGTGCAACAATGTTCTTGGCAATATTCTTTTTAGCCTCGTCACTTAGCGCATCTTCAATTTTAAAAAGCTGTGGCCAGAAACACTGCCCTTTTACCAAACTGTCTATTTCATTCACCACGTATTTAACATCATCAAAAGCCAATCTGCCATCAGCCTTTGCATCATTGAGCCATCGATGCATGGCCGTTTCCTGAGCTTTTAACTGCGCTACTTCGTCTTTGAGTTTATCAGGTTCATAAAAGAAGTAGCCAATCGCTACACGGGCTAAATCAAGATGACTTTCACTTACCATAAACTCGATGTCTTTGAGAATGATGCTTTGCAGCTGTGTATCGAGAGGTTCGTTAGGTAAGTAATGCGCTGTGATATTCATTATGGCACTTTGCCACTGCTCGGTGACAAGATGCATAACTAAATCTTCTTTCGTAGAAAAGTGATTATACACAGTACGCTTAGACACATTAGCCAACTCAGCAAGCTTATCCATGCTAGTACCTTTCACGCCAAATTCTTGAAACGCTTGCGTCGCTGCTTGAATAATCGCTTCGCGTTTTAAGTCGCTAAGGGTTCGTGTATTGCCAGCCATTGGTCTACTCTCTTAATCATATAAAACTTCTTTTTACACCGACCAGTTTACTTTTCAATGCAGATGAACCATAATGCACTCGCCAGTTTACTTTTGTATTAACATACTATAAGGCGCACAATGTTTGCAACGTAGGTTGTTTTTAAATGCAACGATACTGGTTATCTATGTTCAACATATTACTAATGGATGGCATACGACTATGTCCTTGAAACACTACTCACATACTCTAGCGCTAAGTCTCTTTTCTATTTTTATTTTCACCGCTTGCTCACCTGAAAAAGCTCAGCAGCAACAATCGGAGGTAGTGCGGCATGTGAAGTTTGCTGAAGTCTCACCTATTCCCAATTTTGACGAATTTACGTTTCCTGCCGTCGTATCTGCTGTGAAAACTGTTGATTTGAGTTTTGAAGTCTCTGGCCGATTAATACAAACCGATTTAGTTACCGGCAGTGATATCACTAAAGGCAAGCTGCTTGCCACAATAGACAGAAAGCCCTTTGAGCGCAGAGTTGAAGAGTCTAAAACCAGATTAGAACAAGCAAAACGAGAACTCGATAGAATTGAAAAAATGTTCGCACAAAATTTGGTATCTCAAAGCGCACTGGATTCGGCAAAAACATCCTATGAATTATCTGTTATTGACCTTAAAAACGCAGAACAAGACTTAAGTTATACTCGGCTTTACGCGCCATTTGATGCGAAAGTATCCCAACGTCTTGTAGAAAATAACAGTTTTGTAAAATCAGGGACTGCTATCGCCCGTTTGCAAGATGTGTCGAAAATCTACTTTAATATCAATGTGCCAGAGCGCTTACTTACCGCCAACATAGGGCGTGGCATTAAGCAAGCGAGTGCCACATTGGCGACAAACCGCAGTCAGTGGTACCCAGTAACTTATGTTGAGCATTCCACACAACCGGACCCCGTATCTCAAACCTACGAAGTAGTATTCGCCATGGAGCCTCGAAAAGAATTACCACTCACTCCTGGTGCTCGAGCAGTGGTTAAAGTAAGCCTTCAAGGTAGTTTATATTCCGACGGCTTAGTCGTGCCAGTGAAAGCACTAGTCGGTGATGAGAACGATGGCTTTGCCGTTTGGGTACTTGATGACAGTCTACAAACAGTGAAACAACACAGCGTTGATGTCAAACATATCGAGGGGGATATTGCTGTAGTAGAAGGGCCAATTTCACTTGGTCAAAAGGTGGTTGCCGCTGGAGCAGCACAAATGCGAGAAAACATGAAAGTGCTTCCGTATAAGGGAGAAAAATAAACCATGGATATCGCCCGCTTTTCAATCGACAAACCCGTAAATGTTTGGCTGATGGTCATCATACTGCTACTAGGTGGTGTGCTGGCTATGACCAAAATTGGTCGACTTGAAGACCCTGCTTTTACCATCAAACAAGTTAAGATATACACTGCTTATCCTGGCGCTAGCGCGGAAAAAGTTGAACGTGAAATCACAGAACGTTTAGAAATCGCTATTCAACAAATGCCCCAATTAAAAGAAGTGACTTCAATATCTTCTCCAGGGCGTTCTGAAATTACCGTAGAGGTAAAGAGTACTTACGATAGTGATGTGTTACCTCAAATTTGGGACGAATTGAGGAAGCGCCTTCACGACACCGCCAGTTCGCTGCCCACGGGCGCTCAAGACCCCGTAGTATTTGATGACTTCGGTGATGTTTATGGGCTTTATTACGCTCTCAGCGCTCCAGATTTCGACACCCATGAGTTACGTGAGTTTGCCCGAATTATTCGTCGAGATTTACTTACCACTGAAGGTGTGGCAAAGGTCAACGTAACCGGTATTCAAAAAGAGCAAATTGTTGCTTACATCAACCCATATCAACTCGCTGGGTTGGGTATTTCTTTCCCAGATTTGACCTCATTGTTCCAAGACAATCTTCGACCATTCAATGGTGGGCGCGTAAAGGTGGATGAAAAAAACGTGCGCTTGATTGTCAAGCGTGCACCAGACAGATTAGATGAAATTTCAAATCTATCACTGGTGATCCCTGGTACAAACCGTTCTTTGCGTGTTGCTGATGTTGCGACCTTAAAACTCGAACCTGCTGATATTCAGCCTGTATTAGTGCGATATAACGGTGCAGAAGCCCTTACGCTAAGTGTGTCAGCATTAACGGATGTGAACATCGTAGATGTCGGCGAGCGAGTAAATGCAAAAGTGGAGGCCCTGCTCAAACAACTTCCAGTTGGTATTACCCTGACTCCCATTTACGATCAAGCCTCAGTAGTTGATGATTCGGTGGACGGCTTTATCAATAACCTTGTGATGTCTGTGGCCGTGGTAACATTAACCTTGTGTTTATTCATGGGATGGCGCTCTGGGGTTGTGGTAGGCACTGTATTACTTGTTACCGTACTCGGTACCATCCTCATCATGTGGTTGATGGATATTCAGCTTCAGCGTATTTCATTAGGGGCAATGGTCATCGCCATGGGTATGCTGGTCGATAATGCAATAGTGGTAGCAGAAGGCATGATGCTGCGAATGGCAACAGGTGCCTCAGCAAAAGATGCAGCCAGCTTCATTGTTAAGCGCACACAATGGCCGTTATTAGGCGCAACCATAATAGGTATTGCCGCCTTCTCTGGCATTGGTTTATCTAACGATGCAACCGGCGAGTTCCTTTATTCATTGTTTACCGTAGTGTTGGTTTCATTGATGATCAGCTGGATACTTGCCGTAACGTTGGTCCCCGTATTAGGCGCACATTTTTATCGCAAGGGCATGTCGCAATCACAAAGTGATGCGCCCTCCGCTGCACAACAGTGGTTTAAACACACACTTATCGGCGCACTGAAACTGCGTTGGGTAACCATTGCAGCACTCCTCGTTATTACCATTGTTGCCTATGGCAGTTTTGGTATGGTCAAACAAGGGTTCTTTCCACCATCAAATGCACCGGTATTTTTTGTGCACTATTGGGGGCCCCAAGACCGCGACATTCGCGCGACAGAGCAAATTGCCAAAGAAGCAGAGAAACGTATTTTAGCGCTGGATAATGTCAGTGCCGTAACCACATTTATTGGGCAAGGTGCTGATAGATTTACGCTGACATACGCGCCAAAAAGCGCTAATGAAAACTATGCATTCTTTATGGTCCGTGCCAGCGAATTAGAGCACATTCCTGCCATTCAACGTGCATTAACCAGCAAGCTAAGTGATTTGGATTTAGATGCCAATTTCTATATGGAGCGCATGCAATTTGGTCCAGGCTCAGGCGCTAAACTCGAAGCGCGTTTCTCAGGTCCAGATACTGAAGTGTTACGCCAACTAGCAGAAGAAGCCAAAGCCCGTTTATTTGAAGATGGTCAGGTGATTGATGTTCGTCATAACTGGCGAGAGAAAGGGTTTGCAATAAACACACAGTTCGACAACTACAATGCGGGAATTGCTGGGGTTTCGCATTCAGATTTTAGTCAAACCGTACAGTACGCAAGCAGTGGTGTGAAACTGGGCACCGTGCAAGATGGTGATTATGCCTATAATATCATGGCAAAAATGGGGAACGCCGATGACACGGCTCTTCAGTCTATTCGCGAGTCTCAAGTATGGTCTTCTCAGCAACGTCAGTATATTCCTTTTACCCAGGTATCACATGGCTTAGACCTTATGACTGAAGAGCTGCGCATTCATCGCAAAGATCGCCTGCGCACCATAACCGTTGAAGCAGAGCCTGGCGAACATGAAACCGCAGGCAAAGCGCTGGCGCGTATTCGCCCGTTAATTGAAGATATTGATTTGCCTGCGGGCTACAACCTTGAATGGGGTGGTGAGTTTGAAAGCGCTAGCGAAGCTCAACAGGCCTTAGGTGCAGGTTTACCCGCTGGTTTCTTAGTGATGTTCATTATCTCGGTGTTATTGTTTGGCCACGTACGCCAACCGCTTATTATATGGCTGGTTGTCCCCATGGCGGTAGTAGGTGTAGTCACGGGCTTGTTGTCTACTGATATGCCATTCGGCTTTATGTCGCTACTGGGCTTTTTGAGTTTATTCGGGATGCTGATTAAAAATGCCATAGTACTTATTGAAGAAATTGATCTTCAAATTGAAGAAGGATTGGCAATAAAAAGCGCCATCGTTGAAGCCACACTAAGCCGCGTCAGACCCGTAGCACTTGCGGCCGTGACAACTATATTGGGGATGGCTCCATTGTTGTTTGATGCTTTTTTTGCCGATATGGCTGTGACCATAATGGGCGGACTCACATTCGCGACAATTCTAACGCTTATTGCCGTTCCCGTTTTATATAGCCTGCTATTTAAAGTAAGTTATAGAAAAGCCTAGCAGCTTCTGAATAAATGTAACGTTAATTTGGCGCTTGCTCGATACGCTCTATCACCTTTGATAAAACGCTCGTCAAAGGTGCTAGCGCCATTTTAGCGTTTTGCTTCTACCCTTTTCTGCATAAACTTCATCACATTTCGCCACGACACTATACCCACTGGGTGATAATGTATGTCGACTATGGGTATGCACGATATCTTATTGTTATTGAACAATTCGATGGCAGTAAAAACGGAATCCTCCGGGGTTAAGGTGATGACTTCTCGGGTCATGATTTGATGGGCACGCTTATCTAAATGTTGCTCTGTCTCGCACTCGCTCACCAACGGTATCAATAAACGGACTTATCGCTTTTAAAAAATCGCGATCTGAAATGATTCCGGTAAGTACATTGTCATGTACCACGAGTAAATGATGAAATCCCGTTGCCGAAAATAGCTCTCTAAGCGACTGTAAGCTGTCATCCATGTGAACACTCACTACGCGCTTAGACATTATGTTCGCTATGCCCCTAGAAGTCGAAATTAAGTTCCGATCTTTCTTTTTGCTTGTAGCGGGGAGGTATTGATTTTATCGCACTCCAATTTAAGAGATCTTCCTTATCGTCAGTAAGAAGTTTGTCTGCAATTTGTGCCAAATCAATTCCGATAGCACTATACGAAGAGATGTTAACGAAACGTTGAAATGACTTATCAACTCCTCCCAGAACTTTATTTTCAGCCATAAGGGTATAAGGGTTCTTTGTCTTTGTTTCCAAATACGGAACCTCATGCTCTACGATCCTAGATACTTTGAGTATCTTGAAAGTCTGATCATTCGAAAGAGTGTCGAAGAATTCAGGTGCTATATTACTGTGATCAATCGCTATCGATTCAATTGCATACTGCTCAACCCAGTCCGAGAAATTTGCAGCACTCATATCGGCGGAATACATTTTTCGATCACTAAGCAGCTTATACATGATCTTCCAAAGATCATTCTTACTGTCTGACAACAATTCTAAAGGTAAGATTCTATTAGGTAGACTCTTATACTTCCTAGATAACAGATCAAATGCATCAATGAATCGCTCCCAGCGATCACTTTCATTCACCTTATCTCTTACAGGAATTGCATCAGCTAGTTCCAATGCCCTTGATGTAACAAATCTTAGAAGCGCGTCTTGTACAGGGCTGTATAACGTATACCTCAGCTTAGCTGAGTGCTCTGAGTGTGATAGCTCATCATTTTTTTCGGGGTAGGCTTTCTTGAATAAATGAAATAACGGAGAAGCCATCACAACGTCTTCATTACCAATTTCACTAATTATTTCGTAAGCGTGGATAACTTCGTCTGCTGTGAACAGTTCACTTAAGTTGCCATCAAATTGGTAATCAGTTTTACCAATTCTGTATAGACTAGGTCTTTGAGTTAGATTTAATTTAATATTCTTCATTTGCGGACACCTCTTTTTATTATTATTAATCCGTAATACAAAAATATAATTTTAAAGAAAAAAAAGCAATAATGAATTTTTGTAAAAATTCATGACAAATTTTAAAAATAAAAAGGAGGCTTCCGCCTCCCTATTAAATCAAGCCAACATAAAGTCAACAACTTCTGAAGTTTTCATACCATCTATGAACATTTTCTTAATATTTCGAATCAGATAAGGCGTTTCAGAATCACAAACCACGTAATTATAATTTAACCACTCCATCAGTTCTTCAATATAATAATCAAGATTATTTTCTTCCGAGCTATCTAAATTAAAATCTAAGGTATCATTCTTAGGAAGCCTGCGAACAAGTCCATGGCATCTCAGGCTTACAGTCAAATTCATTATCAAGGCGTGTTTTCGAAGGCCTAGCGGGCTAAGTCGAGAAAGCACAACGCTGAAGATGGATTTGACTGTAAGCCCCGCAGGGCGTGACCTGTAATGTGCATCTACTGTGTTGCTCTTCTTGCTAAGGACTACGGCCATTAGCGGCAAAAAGCGCCTTGTATCTACACATTTCAGATCTCGCTGAGATGCTATGGACTTATTCGCAGGCTTCTTAGGTAAATAGGCTGCGCTTATTGTTTTAGTAGAGAACGGTGAAATGTGAGAAGCTACTCTCAAGTCATAAAAAGGATTCATCCCTTCATTGATGCACAAAAAGTTTCTGATCGTATCTCTTTGACTGGGCAGCAAAGAATCTGGCTCATGAAGAACAGCAAATAGATCATCTCTCATATCCGCAATTAAGTTATAGCTTGCCTGCAAGGCTTCAGGAGCATACCGAGCAGCATTTACAAGCCAGACATGAATCGATACGAAATACTCTAACTGCTGTAGACGTTCATCACTAGCTAGCAAATGCGCCAAAGAGACCAAGTTGTTTCTAATTGATGAAACTACACCGTTTCTAGCTCTAGACTCTCTGATGTTTGATCTAGCGTCTTGTAAAGCCACATTTGAACGCGTGTATCCTATTGAATGATCTAACCTGCCAACATGAAAATGTTTACGTTTGAATTTTCGATTCTTATAAGGTCGGTGAAGAATCATTGAGACAAGATCAATCACATCAAGCTCTACCAACTCTTTGCTGTAATTCATGAAATTATCGAATCCTACATCCCTCACAGCCTGCTTCTTAGAGGAAGCAAACACCCTTTCAAACTCGAGCGGATTAGTTTCTGACAAAACTCTCAAGCCCTGGCTCCAAGCGTTTTGCTGTTCAATCTTGCTTGCCAAATGGGTTCTTGTTATCCCCTCACACCGATTCAGTGTTGGTGTTTGAAAGGCACAGTTCAAGATGCTTTTCCCTTTAGCATGATCAAGCCGACTCATGTCAAAAGCTGACTTTTTACTTTTACCCGTAATCACTTTCACAACGTCTTCTAAGTCGGGTGATGAGCAAGTAATGACTGTGAACTGAAGTGGGGTCATAGTCATCCAGTAGTCTGGCTGAGACTTTTGACGATCGAAGCTATTGTAGAAGAGTGTTCTCAACTTAGATTCGATGTAGAAACGTGCATCATCCTGAGTTAACTGAAGATCAAAATTCTCTGCTAACCTTGCCTTTAGTAATGCAGCACAGGTATCAAGATAGTAAGGATCAAGTGTAAATATACTCCAGTAAGGAACACGATCTCCTTTCGATAAAATGTTTTGAAACATTTTGTTGTGCTTAAGATCTTTTGCGTCAAAATCCTTTTGATCTTTTTTTATTTTACGGAAACGCTTTCGAGCTTTATCAACTTTTGACCAACCAAACTTTTCATTTAAAATTTGTCGAACTCTTTCTTTAGTCAGTCCTAACTTATTACCAATAGCTTCTAAGTTAAAACCTTCCGGCATCGAACTCACTGTCATGGACTTGTTTCAGGATATCAGCGTAGCCCGCTTCATCGATTTTGAAAGCCGTATCGCAATGTGGGCAGATGATTTCGTTCATAAAAACTCCAAGGTTTCTGAGTAAACAGTCCCAGTGGGTAAACGCTACAATCAGCACAAGTACAAATATTGAGACACTTTATTTTGTCATTTCAACGACTCAATAACTACCAGTATCCCAATTAAATCCTCATTAGATTGATGGTTGAACTTACATTTTAAAATCGTTTAACCTCATATAGCTGAATCCTAAAAATAAAAGAGAGGCAATATGTTCGAGAACGATAATAAGATTTTGCTAACTGAAGATGAAATGCCCACTCAATGGTATAACATTCTTCCCGATCTCCCAGAGCCAATGGCACCTCCGCTTCATCCAGGTACGATGCAACCAGCAACAGCAGAGGACTTTGCACCACTATTTCCGATGGCGTTAATTGAGCAGGAGATGAGCCAAGAGCGTTTCATTGATATTCCTGGTGAGGTGCTAGACGTTTACAAACTATGGCGCCCTTCGCCCCTTTTCCGTGCTCGTCGTCTCGAGAAACTGCTAGATACACCAGCTAAGATTTATTACAAATATGAGGGTGTTAGTCCTGCAGGCTCGCATAAACCGAATACAGCCGTACCACAGGCTTACTATAACTACAAAGAGGGCATCAAAAAACTCACTACTGAGACGGGTGCAGGACAATGGGGTACCTCTCTAGCCTTTGCCTGCTCGCAATTTGGTATGGAATGTGAGATCTGGCAAGTGGCTGCCTCTTACCGTTCAAAGCCCTACCGAAAAACAATGATGGAGATATATGGTGGAATACTTCATCCAAGTCCATCAGATCGAACGGAATACGGCCGAAGCTTATTGGCTGCGGATCCTAACCACCCTGGCTCGTTAGGGATAGCGATTTCTGAAGCAGTGGGCGAAGCTGCGGCTAACCCAGAAGCTCGCTATGCCTTGGGTTCTGTCCTTAATCACGTGCTAATGCACCAAACCATTATTGGTGAAGAGGCACTACTACAGTTGGCTAAAGTAGGTGAAACACCAGACGTGTTAGTAGGTTGTACCGGTGGCGGTTCTAACTTTGGTGGCTTAGCATTCCCGTTCTTGAGAGAGAAGATGGCCGGTAAGATGAATCCAACCATCCGCTGTGTAGAGCCCTCTGCATGCCCTACCCTGACACGTGGCGAGTTCCGTTATGACTTTGGCGATACAGCCGGCATGACACCGTTAATGAAGATGCACACGCTGGGACATGATTTCATTCCAGATACCATTCATGCGGGTGGCCTTCGTTATCATGGTATGGCGCCTTTGGTCTCCCACCTTTATGAGCTGGGTATGGTCGAAGCGATCAACATTCCTCAAACCGAATGTTTTGAAGGTGCACTGAAATTCGCCAGAACCGAGGGAATTGTGCCAGCGCCAGAGCCGACTCATGCGATTGCCGCAGCGATTCGTGAAGCGCTAGCGTGTAAAGAATCCGGTGAAGAGAAGGTCATTTTAACTGCACTGTGTGGCCATGGTCACTTAGATCTAGCCGCTTATGAGAACTACTTGGCGGGTCAAATGGTTGATGCGGATCTAGAACAATCCGTTATCGATAAATCGATGGAAACCGTACCAAACCTTTAATAGCCGTTTGGTAATCCTACTCCAAAAGCCGCACTAAATATTGGTGCGGTTTTTTTTGAGTAAATGCTTGGCTTATCTGGAATGGAATGCTTCGGAGACATCAGGCAAGGATCCAATGGGGTCATTAACTCTTTACCTGTAAACTTCATTATCGCAAACAAGCATTCACTGCAGCTTGTGCATGAATCTCTGTCGTGTCGAAAAGATCGACCTCTGTATCTTCTTGTTTTACTAGCAAGCCAATTTCTGTGCAGCCCAGGATAACTGCCTCCGCACCTTCTGCTGCAAGTCGATCAATGACAAGTAAATATCCATCCTTCGCCTCAGCAGTGACTGTGCCTAGACAAAGTTCCTCGTAGATAACTCGGTGAATGAAGGAGCGGTCATTAGCATCGGGCACAATGACATCGAGCCCGTATTTATCTGTGAGACGCCCTTTATAAAAGTCCTGCTCCATTGTGAAAGCAGTTCCGAGCAAACCGACCTTTTGGATACCTCTGGATACCAGTGTTTCCGCTGTTGCATCTGCGATATGGATGAGCGGAATATTGATGCCGCTTTCAATTTGTGGCGCCACTTTGTGCATTGTGTTGGTGCAGATAAGTAAGAAATCAGCGCCTGCTGCTTCAACTCTCTGAGCAGCCTCTGTCAGAATTTCAGCTGTACCGTCCCAGTTACCCTCGTGCTGGAGTTTCTCAATCGGATCGAAGTCGACGCTATAAAGTGCAATTTGAGCGGAGTGAAGACCACCGAGTCTTTTCTTAACGCCTTCATTGATGGCTTTGTAGTAGCTAAGCGTACTTTCCCAGCTCATGCCGCCCAGTAGACCGATAGTGTTCATGTAAACCTCTCTGACATCTCTATCTCTTCAAGTAGTCATCCAATGCTGATAAGTGTGCACGGTATACGTCAGGTTTCTGGTTTTTAAAATTTTGTAGATTTAGTAACTTCCACTTGATGGCGGGGAATACCTGAAAATTGTAATGAGACCAGTCCGGCTCGAGTCGGTTAACACCCAGTAAGAACTCTCGATCAACATCATTCAGTAGTGATTTGACTCTGGCAATGAGCAGAGCTCGTGTCTCTTCGAAATCTGTATAAGAGAAAGTGACGTCACTCATGCCTCTGAATTGATTTTCATAAGCCGCACGTTGATCGCTCAAGCGAGGATTCAACATTTCATGAGTCGGGCGATTAGAGCAGAGCAGTCCGTAGATGATGCCTAATTTCACATTATCACCGATTCCCTCTTCATCACTGAGAAGGCGGACATCAAACAGATCCCTCGGGTGTTGGCGGTCTAATGCTGCACATATCTTTCCACCATAGAGTTGAGATAGAGGTACAACGGGTATAGCGCAAAACACATCGAACTCTTCTTGCGCCCTGTCACACAGCGGCATCCGGTTAGCTTCGTGGAGCAGTCCTCGTCCAATTGTGTTGACCTCAAGTTTGATCTTTACACCCTGATCATCGACTAAGAGCTTACAAACATCACTACGATGCTGAACCTTGATCGAACTACGCAAACCTTCGATTCGAGTTTTGATTCGCTCTAACCCCGCGTTAATGCCTTGCAGGGCGGTATTTCGATCGTCAAATCCAATATAAGTGAGATCGATATCTACGGACAACCGCGGCATATCCCGAATAAAAAGGTTGATAGCCGTGCCACCATGAAGCGCAAAGCTGGACTCTCTGGCAACCTCCGGGAGCACGTCTAACAGCAGCTTTACCTGGCGTTTGTAACCGTTATTCATTGGGCACGCTCCAGCTCTGGTGGAACTGTTATTTGGTATTTGGGGACATAGACGCCCTCGTTCACTAAGGCGCGCTTGCCCTTCCCAAGGTCGATCTTTTCGACGTTCAGATGGTTGAACCACTCGTGACCTGCTTTGTCAGCTAAGTATAAAAACAAGCGCTTCACTTTTACTGAGGTACAACTCTCCAATAATTCTTGAACACGGCTTGGACGCAGATTATTGAGCCCTTCCATTAGTTCATAAACTTCGAGCAGTGACTGTTCAGCGGGAGCCAAATATAGACATTCAAGGATGGCTCTCACAGCGGAAGATATTTTTACAGAGAAACCTTCATACGTATGTTCGATTAACCCTATGCTGGGCGGAAGAAAGTCAGAACGGGTGTATTGAGGTCGAACACCCCAGTCGTATTTCTGAAACCATGAGGGGAGTGTTTCTCCCACTCTGCCAAATAGACGCACCTCATCCAGGGCAAGTTCCAGATAGTGCGCCTTGCCCTGTAGGGTAAGCGCTGTTCGTCCGCCGGGATGAACGGATAAGTTTAGCTGCGTTTGTAGTGCGTAGATTGCGCCGAGATAGCTTACACAGTCATTGTGACGAACCAAGGCACCACGTCCGATCGAATCAAACCATCGGCTTTTCCGATACTGTTTCTGCAGATCAAGACTGTAGCCTTGTGTCGTCAGCCAGGCAGATGCGATCACAACCCCATCGGGTTGTGATGTCAGAAGTCGGTTTAATTTACTTCGATTATCGGTATTCATGATGCCAATATATTAAACAATGTAAACTAAAGCAAGAAGAAGGTTTAATATTATTTGATTATAGGTATTTAAAATACCTATATATTTGAAAATATAAACTCAAGTTCGGGTGCTAGGTGATACAAAAACGAACTAGACCATCTAGGTCATGGGTCTTTCTCAGTGCCACAGTTTTACCCATCTCAGCAGGTATAAGCTGCGACTCGATTAAACCAAAATACTCCATAAAACGATCGAAACTGCGCACGGTGTAGCAGCTTTCGAAACGAGCGTTCGCCTCTCGGTGATCACTGTCATCGATCTCCATCAAACCCATTGGGAAGGCCTCTAGAAACAGCTGCGTGTAGAACGATTCTGGTTTAGGATAATCACCGTACGACTGCACGAGAAAGAGTGTGTAGGCGAACCCTTGCTGGATAATAGGGACATCAGGGTAACCGTCAAAATAGCCCCAGTTGAAGCGCGAAGCTGCCAGTTTGAAAAGTTCAAGATAACAATGCCCCGCAGAGTGACCGATAAAGTCTCTGCCTTTTTTCGTCCAGTTAAACCGCCCTTTCGTTTTCTTTAAGTAGCCACCAATGCCCAACAGAAGTCGAACCAAAAGCAAGGGCATCAAATCTTCTTCGTTCCGAAACTTCTCGTAGCGATAGCGGCCACGCTCAGGTGTTTGCTCAAGCAGTTTGGCGGCTACTGGACGACAGATAGCCATTGGTAAATTTCCCTTTGTCGTGGCTTTCACACCATCCGTGGGGATGCCTTCAATCAGTTCGGTTAGCGCGATCATGACTGGAGAGTTCATCGGCGGCGAGATGGACTCGTTGAATACGATCGTACTGTCAGACGTAAACGGCTCGTACAACAAGTAACCCATTTGGCTGGCGGAGAAGCCGCAGAACTCCTGCAAGGGCACGTTGTTCTTGCCTTTCATGAATTCATCCGCTGACCGCTGCAGGTCATCTATCGAATTGTGAGATCGCGCGTTTAAATACGCTTCGAGGTCCTCATAGTCTGCTGCGTAATCCTTGATCGCACAGCAGTGGTGTTCAAACTTACCGCTACTGCAAGGGCACAAAACCCCGTTCACATTCTTCATAGCTACTTTGACCGCTCTTTATGCATATCAACTAAATCTAACCGACAGCCAGCTTTGCGGCTTGATGCCACATAAAGTTCGGCATCGGCTCTTTCAACCGCCAAGTAATATTCATTGGCTGCGAACCCGTATGTGACACGTATTCAACTTCCCCATAGTTAACAAATCCCATAGTGCGCCCTATCGCGTCTTTCGAGTTCTCACGCACAAAAAGGAACAGCCGCTTGCCGATCTCCCGGTGACGGATGTAATCGAGGCCACGCCCTCGATCGGGTCTTGCTGAGTTTTGTGACTGCCAATGGAATAACTCTTCATTTATGGCGTAATCATGGTACATCGTTGTGGGCGAAAACTGCTTTTCGTTCTTGTCGAGCGTGACGAACAAGAGCTCGATGTTCTCAGTTTGAATCACAAAGACGCCCTCTCGTGCGGGAGGCTGGCGCTCAAAGGTTGTTGCTCCAAAGGCGACTAAGATCTGCTCACGGGCATAACGCGCATGCAATCTCAACGGAACTATACTGAGTCCAGCTATCATGGGTTGCTGATGCTTTATTCTTGAAATCTGCCAATTCAGTACGTCGATTAATTCATTTCTTAGGGGATCAATATTCAATGCCCCTAAACTTTCTGAGAGTGTGCTGAATCCACTCTCTGGTCCTGTTTTTTGCCAGAAATCATAGTGGGCCATAAGCCCATGCCGGCCTGGGTCGTCTGGGAGTGTAAAACCGTTTTGACACAGCTGTTGCAAGTATTTTAAGTAGGCATGATCGTCGCACGTCAGAATACGATTGTGTATGGCTTTACGGAGCATACTCAGTTGGCTTGATTCCACATTTTCCGGAAAAGATTTGTCTTGTGCTTGCTGCACAAGATCAGTCCAGCAGCCGCGTTTGTATAGGTCAGCAAGGTCAATATGAGGGTTATGGATCAGGAAATTGCCAAGCGTTAACGGTAGAGAAGAATGCTGTGGGAATTGCCGAATCATTCCTAAAAGACGCTGTGTTGTGAGTGTGGCCTGACGAATATTGGTCAGAACCATTTCCTGAGTTCGTTTGCTTAGCTCTATACGGCAACCGAGTGGAGCATGTGGGAAGCCCTGTTTAATTTCGTCTGAAATCGCACTGCTACTTTTACCTACTAGGGCGCGGAACTTGTTTGCAAAATCATATTCAGGTCGAGAATTACCTACGAAGTCGAGCACAGTACAACAGTCCTTTCCATCCGAGAGTCGCAAACCTCGGCCCAGCTGTTGTAGGAAAATGGTCAAACTTTCGGTAGGTCGCAAAAATAGAAGCGTATCAATTTCGGGAATGTCGATACCCTCGTTAAATATATCAACTACGCAAAGAACGTTGATCGATCCCGATCGAATTGCCTGCTGCTTCTGTTGACGTTCATGGCTGTTATCACTGGTTAAGACATCAGCTTTGATGCCCTTTAGCAAAAACTGTTTCGCCATATAGTCAGCGTGATCTTTGCTAACACAGAATGCCAGCGCTCTCATGTTCCTGAGGTCAGTAATAATTTCCTGCAGACTCAGTAAAATTCTCGCGAATCGCGCATGATTATGGGTGTACAGGTTCGTTAGCTGCGCGATGTCGTAGCGTCCTCGACTCCAAGGAATCGTTCGAAGATCGGTATCATCATCGATGCCAAAGTATTGAAATGGACACAAGTGCCGGCGGTTAATGGCTTCTGGCAATCGAATTTCAGCGGCTATGACACCACAAAAATCTCCGAGGATATCACCACCATCGTGACGCTCGGGTGTGGCAGTAAGACCTAGTAAAATTGAAGGGGCGAAGTGTTCAAGTAGTGTTCGGTAACTCCCAGCTGAGATGTGATGTACCTCATCGACCACGATATAGTCATAGTAGTCAGAAGTGAGCTGTAAATTAGAAATTTGGTTGTTGAGGGTTTGGATCGACACGAACAACTGGCGATAGTGTTCCGGGGTGTGACCGCCGACCCATAACTCCCCGAAATTTCCGTTGCGCAGAACACCCCGATAGGCCCACCGCGCCTGCTTCAGTATTTCTTCTCTATGGGCAACAAACAAAAACTTGGCGTCTGGCTTTGATTTCAAGAATCTGTCGAAGTCAAAAGCTGAGATTAGAGTTTTGCCTGTCCCGGTTGCGGCAACTACCAGATTGCGATAGCGGTTGTGAATCTCGCGTTCAACCGTCAGTTGTTCCAATATGTCTCGCTGATGCGGAAACGGTGTTATATCGAAAAAATGATTCGGACTTGATTCTTCAGTACCACGTTCCCGACGCAGTGCTGTTTTAAGCTTTTGCACACTTTCAAGATCGCCGGTGAATATCTCGAATTCGTTAGAGGCCCAGTAGGTTTCAAACATACTCATCGATTTATGGATGATATGGGGTATTTCTTGAGAGGTGATTTTTAGGTTCCATTCAAGGCCATTGGTCAGCGCTGAGCGCGACAGGTTTGAAGACCCTATGTATCCAGTGTGAAAGCCAGTATTGCGTAGAAATAGATAGCTTTTTGCATGTAGGCGTTCTCGATCAGTGTTGTAGCTTAATTTGATCTTGGTATTTGGCAACCCAGCTAGATACTCAATTGCTTTAGCGTCTGTCGCGCCCATGTACGAAGTAGTTATGATGTTGAGCTCCCGACCGCTAGCAGTGAACGCCTCCAGCTCCTTACGGAAAATACGAATCCCAGCCCACTTGATGAACGAAACGAGCCAATAAATTTTATCGGCTGAAAGAATCTCTCTTTTCAATTCAGATTCTAGCGACAGCCCTGCATTACTGCCGCTGAACAGCTCACTTTGTGTAAGTCCAGTCACTGGGAATATGTCGTCAACATAGCTTCTCAAGTCCGCGGCAACAGGATTATCGAGTTCGTAAAGAGCAGTCAGGATCTTCCCTTGGCTTGCCAATAAATTATCATCTAAGAAACCATCATCCTGAATCTGCTTTTTTAGCCAAAGCAATAACTCATTTGATAGATTAATCTGCTGCTGGAGACGATCGTCACCCGAGGGCACCGCTTCAATCGCATATTCTAGTATCTGGCCCAGAAACCGCGACAACCACAGAGATGCTTCGTCTCCACTTAGAGTGCGTTCACCTACGTAGTAATGATCTCTATCTAGACGACTGGAGACCAATTGAGTAATTAACTGTTCATAAATACCAACTTGCTGCATTGTGTCATTCATAGGTGAGTCCAAATTTTGATAAGCTGACTTGATCTTATAATATCGATTAGAGATTTTTTTAGTACACAGTACCTATTGGCCACCTAATTAAAAGCCACGCTTCAATCAGCATCCACTCCAGATTCAAATCAAATAAGCCTCAAAAGCTCTTTATTACAATGGCACAAACCAATATACTGTATAAATATACACATTAGAGCTTATGTATGATTAAAGTAAAACCACATAGCTACATCGAGTCCCTTAGGTCTTACGCGGAACAGTGGACGCCTGAACAGCTTCGCGAAGCGATCAGAGACGAGAAAGTCATTATGGCTAAGGAAAGTTTGACTGATGTTGCAAGAGAACATAGCCAAACAATCCTTGAACTCTACGAGGAGGTCCTTGCAAAAAAGAGTATTGGCCGAGACTTTATGTAAGGTTGTGGTGGTGATTGTTACTCACTCGCCTCTTTAAAAAAGCGCTCAATATCGTCTCTTAGAACCCTGCCTATGGGTCGACCCTTTCTAGAGACAAGCAACTCATCTTGGCCACTCGATTGCATCAACTCCATCGCTTGTAACAGGGTCGCTTTGGATTCAATCACTACTTGTTCATCTGTAGCAAAATCGGCATTACTTTCACTCAGCTGAATCATTAACTCTTTAACGCTGTGGCTGGTCATGACGCGTCTGTAGATTTGAGTATTTCGACTTAAGCCTTGAAGCAACAGCAGTCGTTCAAAGATCGAGGGGCGATTGAACAGCGATCGCATGATCAGGTCTGAGAGTACGATTACCGTGAGGGCTAGCGTTAGGGTGTGGACATTGCCGCTGAGTTCAAATACGGCCAGTAGAGCTGCCAGTGGTGCATGTATGACCGCTGATAACATCGCAGCCATTGCGATCAGCGATAGGCTGGCCTGATCAATCTCAAAATCGGTGCCGATTAATTGATAACCAAGGATAGAACCGATCAACGCGCCTAAGGTAAGCGAGGGCCCTATCATTCCTCCAGGTATGCCTAGGCCGATTACCAGAGGCGGTATAAATAGGTAGAAGAGGAGTAATAGAAAAAGGGCTTGTTCCGCATAGGCTTGATCAAGGGTACCCAGCATCACTGCGTGTACTGGGGTGAACAGGATCGGTTCATATGCAACCAACGCACCGACTAACAGACCCGAAAAGATCAATTTCGCTGGCCAATATTGCCCACGCTGTTTTGCTAATCGCGTGACGATCTCGTGGAACAGAAACGCCGCGACACCGATGAGTACTGCCAACAGTACTAGAACCGGCAGGTGAGCAAACAGGTCACTGCTTTTCAGGCTGTGGCCCAACAGCTCCGGGGAACCAAATAGGGCTCTGGAGATGGCATCAGCACTGATGGAGGCGACAATAATGGCGGTAAAACCGACCAAGCTGTATTCAAGAAGAATAACCTCCATCGCAAACAGAACACCGGCTAACGGGGTATTAAAGAGCGCAGCAATGGCGGCTGCAGAACCACAGCCTATCAGCAGCCTTTGATAACTGTTGGAGACCCCGACTTTGGTGCCCAACCAACTACTGAACGCCGCACCAATATGAACCCCAGGCCCTTCACGACCTACTGGTTGTCCGGTGCCTATAGCCAAGGTCGCACCCACGATCTGATTCAATAAGTTTTTAAAGGGTAAGGCGCCATGTTGGTAAGAGAGGTGCTCAAAAAGATGCGGTATGCCCACTCGGCGACTGTCTTTAGATTGACCACTCCAAAAGAGCCATAAGAGCACAGAACCCGTTACAGGCAGAGCAAAAAGAACCCAAGGATCAGATGTCGACAACCCAAGCCCGCTAACCAGTTCAGTCGGTAGCGTAATGAGCCAACGGAACAGCCCCATCACCAAAGCGGTGACGACGCCGACGGCGATACCTAATAGCACAAGCTGAGGTAACTTATTAAACGACGCACTACTTGAGTTAGGTGTCGTATCTGACGGCTTTGAAGACATGTCGCTAGGCCAATAGTCATGAATGAATAGACCAAATTTTATCACATTCATTTTACAGACACTCTGGCCCTGAATGCCTTAGTCACTTATCCTTATCAAAGTTAACTCTGGGAGCTTTCATGCAAAACGAATTGGATACCCGCCGTAAAGAGGCCGAAAAAGTCACACTCATTGGTTCAGCCGTCGACCTCTTTTTAGGGGTGACTAAAATTGTGGTTGGTTTTTTTGCCAACTCGGCTGCCCTGATTGCTGACGGTGTTCATTCGCTCTCAGATCTTGCCACCGATTTTATGGTGATTGCGGTTCTACGCATTTCTCATCAAGAACCCGACGAAGATCACCCTTGGGGGCATGGTCGTTTTGAGACGGTGGGTACCACGGCGCTGGGTGTTGTCTTGATTCTGGTGGGTCTTGGTATGGCCTACGAGTTAATCAGCAATCTATTCTCAGGTGTCCCTGCCGAGGTGCCTACCTGGCCGGCTCTGGTTGTTGCTGCTATCTCAATCATCTCTAAGGAGTGGATCTTCCGTTATAGCCTTGCGGTGGGCAAGCGCCTTAAATCGGATCTATTGATTGCGAACGCCTGGCACTCTCGTACCGATGCACTGTCATCGATTGTGGTGTTTGTTGCACTCATTGGGGCCATGCTCGGCTGGGTTTGGCTTGATGCTGTTGCGGCAGTATTGGTAGCGGGCCTAGTCACTAAGATCGGTTGGGGACTGGTTAAACGCAGTCTTACGGAGTTGGTTGATACTGCCCTACCCGAAAAGCAAGCGGCCGAGTTTCGTGCCGTTGTGAATGAGGTTGAAGGCATCATTAACGTTCACGACTTCAAATCGCGTCCTATGGGAAGCCAGATCATTCTAGAGATGCACCTTCAGGTTGCTCCGCATTTAAGCGCCAGCGAAGGCCACTATTTAGGGGACCAAGCTGTCTGCGCGTTAACCGAAGCGTTTCCGGAGATCAGCCAAGTGATCTTCCACATCGATACTTACAATGATGAGCATTTAGATGAGTTGAGCTGCCCGATCATGCCGACTCGTGGCACCATTCGAGAAGCGGTTGATGCTGCATTGAACGATGCCGTTGGCAGTAGCAGTGGTTATCAGCTGCAGCTCTACTATTCGCCGAAGAAGGTTGATTTAGAGATTCGTCTACTACCGGCTATGCAGCCGTTGTTGGATGAGAAATCACTGACGCCCAGCCAGTTGAAGCAGGCGCTTAAAGAGACGTTAAGCAAACACAGTTGGCTTCACCATCTAGAGGTGTTGGTGGTTGCACAATAAGAAGTAACACACTGGTATCGGCCATTAAACACACCGATACCAGTGGCTTTAATGGTTAACGGGTTTTCTGCCTCATTGTTACAAACTCTTCAGCAGCCGTTGGGTGAATGCCGATCGTTCGATCGAAATCACGTTTAGTCGCGCCAGCGATCACTGCAACAGCAAGACCTTGCAAGATTTCTCCAGCATCCGCACCGACCATATGAATGCCCACGATTTTATCAGTGGCAGACTCCACGATCAGTTTCATCAGTGTGCGCTCTTCACTACCCGAGATGGTGTGGCGCATCGCTCTGAAATCAGAAACGTAAACATCCACGCTGTCAAAGCGTTCACGCGCCTGCTCTTCCGTTAGTCCCAAAGTACCAATATTGGGCTGGCAGAAGACCGCCGTTGGGATTAACTCATAGTTAGGCAGTTCGCCCTCACCGCTGCCATAGAGGTGATCAACCAACGACATCGCCTCAGCGAGCGCGACAGGCGTTAACTGAACACGATCGATCACATCACCTAAGGCGTAAATTGATGGCACTGAGCTTTGGAAACGATCGTTAACCTCAATGGCACCTTTGTTATTCATCGCTACGCCTGCTGATTCGAGCCCAAGGTTGGCCGTTTTAGGCACACGACCTGTGGCGTACAGAATCTGATCAACAACACGGACTTCACCGTTAGACAGGGTCACATCGAGTGCACCATCAGAACGTTTCTCAATGCTGGCGACATCGGTATTAAAGCTTAATTTAATGCCTTTGCGAGCCACTTCAGTTGCCGTGAACTCGCGCACCTCTTGGTCAAAGCCACGCAAGAATAGATCGCCTCGGTAGACCAGTTCCGTTTGTGCTTGCAGACCTGCAAAAATACCGGCGAACTCAATGGCAATGTAACCGCCACCGACCACCATGACGCGCTGTGGGAAGCTGTCTAGATCAAAGACTTCGTTTGATGTGATGGCGTGCTCTTTACCAGGAATATCGGGCACAAACGGCCAACCACCAACTGCCACTAAAATACGCTCAGCCGTTATTGTCTCACCATTCACGCTGACTGAATTAGGGCCTGTCACCGTCGCACGTCCATTGATACGGGTACAACCCGAGTTATCCAACAATTTACCGTAGATACCATTGAGGCGAGCGATCTCGTGCTTTTTGTTATCACGCAGCGTCGCCCAATCAAAGCTGACTGAGTCTGCATTGACACCAAAGCCGCGCCCCTCTTCGATCTCTTGCATGTACTCCGATGCATAGACATAGAGTTTTTTAGGCACACAACCAACGTTGACACAGGTACCCCCCAAATGGAGGTCCTCTGCCACGGCCACTTTAACCCCTTTCGCCGCCGCCATACGCGCCGCACGCACACCACCAGACCCTGCACCAATAACAAAAAGATCGTAATCGTAACCGCTCATGCTCTACCTATCTGAGATCATTAATATTCAATCATTTAAGCTTACCCTGTGTGAGAGGCTGCATCCAATTAAGAAGCGCAAATGATGTGATTGAGTAGGGCTATTGGCACCGGTGTCTGGCCTTCAGCCTGACATCCACTATCTCAGCGTTTTCCAGGTAAGTAGTAAAGCATACTTGCGGATGACAGGCTGAAGCCAGTCACCGAAAAGATCGCCTCATCTTTGATAAGGCTCCAACAATAATTGGGTTATTCTTTTAACCCTCCCCCATTTTCGGTAGCATCCAAGCCACTAGACTTTGGAGGTTGTTATGTTTGTTGTCTCGTTTAATACCAATGGCATTCGTGCGCGTTTTCATCAGTTGCAGGCTTTGGTGGATAGCCACTCGCCCGATGTCATCGGTATTCAAGAGACCAAGGTGCATGATGATCAGTTCCCGATTGAAGAGATGGAGAAGCTGGGTTACCACGCCTATTTCCATGGTCAAAAGACCCACTACGGGGTTTGCCTTCTCTCCAAAGAGCCGGCTTTATCGATTCAAAAAGGGTTTGTCACCGATGATGAGGATGCTCAACGTCGCATGATCATCGGGGATTTCAAAACAGCCAAGGGCGAGACACTGCGTGTTATTAACGGCTATTTCCCACAGGGTGAAAACATAGCTCACGAGACAAAATACCCTGCTAAACGCAAATTCTACGCGGATCTCAGTGACTACCTACAAAATGATAATGACCCCAACAGCAATCTACTTGTGATGGGGGATTTGAACATCTCTGCGACCGATAAGGATATCGGCATTGGTGAACCCAACCGTCTTCGCTGGCTTAAAACCGGTAAAACCAGCTTCCAACCCGAAGAGCGTGAGTGGTTACAGCGCCTGTATGACTGGGGACTGGTTGACTCATTCCGTGAACAGCATCCAGAGACCAACGATCTGTTTAGTTGGTTCGATTACCGCAGTCGCGGGTTTGAGGACACGCCTAAACGGGGTCTGCGTATCGATGCGATCATGCCGACCAAACCTCTAATGCAAAAGTGCGTGGAGACCGGCATCGATCTTGATATTCGCGGTATGGAAAAACCCTCTGACCATGCACCAGTCTGGGCTAAGTTCGATCTTTAAATACTTTATTGATCGTGAATAACCAAAATATCGGACTCTATTCTATTTAAAAGACGTGCGGTGGTGCTGCCCATTAAGAAGCGCTCCACCCACCCTTTTTCGGGTGCGCCCAGAATCAACAGATCGATCTTCTCTTGCTGACAGAACTCAGGCAATTTTTCATCCGCATCCCCCACAATCAATTTAAGCAGTGGCGAACCCAATGGACGGTTTAGAGGTTCAATCAACGATTCAATTCTTTGACGATGCTCCTCACCCACCTGTTTTTGAAGCGACTCAAAATCTTCCACTAAATGCTCATCATAGATGACGCTCTGTGGAAGTGTTTGAAAACAGTGAACGACATGAAGCTCAGCTGACAGCCGTTGTGCAAACTGATCAGCCACCTCAAGCAGTTGCTTCTCCAACCTGTGATTGCGACTATCCAGATGGAACGGATCAATGGCTACGGCAATCCTTGGGTGGGCCTGCCAGGGTTGATCATTGGCTAGCAGAACCGGTTCATGGAGACGACGCACCAACTCTTGCTCATCGCCACCGATTAGCCAATCCAACAGATCATGTTTTCTGACACGGGGTACCACCATCAAGTCAGGCTGGTAACGATCTGACTCTTCTAGTGCCGCTTTAAGAAAGCTAGGGTGCCAACGAATATCAGCCGCTACATCCTGTGGTAGGTCTAACTCTTCGATGTGCCGCTCAGCTTGGTTGAGCCTGTGCGTCACATAGAGTGCCAATGCATCCTCTTGTGATGGTTGATCTTCCGCCGTCGCCGTTTCAAACGCAGCGTTATAGACCGACTGAAACCACTCAATATGAGACGACTCTGCACAGAGTGCCGACGCTTTTAACAGTGGCTGCGGGGAGTAGTGTGACTCTTCATTGGTGACCAGGACTCGTTGGAACATAAGTACTCTCCTACCCTCTACTATGTGATTAATTGCAGTATAGCGTTAACTGTCGAAATGAGCCTGACTCAGCGCAATTAAGGGCGATTAAACGATGCGATAGGATAATAAAAATTTACAAACACCCATCAAGTCGTTATATTCAAAACTGCTAATTAAGCAAATTCACATCCCTTTGGGGACCGATCATTACCGAGTTCAACTATGACAGATACACAACGCCTACCCGCAGACACATTAGAGCTAATGCGTGAAAACTCAAAAGAGGCCGCGCGTTTGATGAAGGCACTCGCAAACGGTAGTCGATTAATGATTCTTTGCTACTTGGAAGGTAAAGAGCTCTCTGTCACCGAGCTAAACGAGCATCTGGATCTAAGCCAGTCCGCCCTGTCACAACACCTAGCAGTGCTGCGTCGTGATGGCCTAGTTAAAACTCGTCGCGATTCGCAAACGATTTACTACTCACTTGAAGGCGATCGTGCACAACGAATTATCAGTACTCTGCACGGCATGTACTGCGGCATTTAAATCAATAGCATGTACAACAGGCTGCCCAGCGCAATGCTGAGCAGTGCATTTTTGCTCAACCACTGAGTCACGGCCACCAGCATTAAGCTCCCCAGACTGATTACCCACTGTTGATTGGCCATCGGCAGATCAGAGACCGCATACACCACCAACAGCACCATCAAAACCGGTGGCAGATAGCGACCCAGATACTCCAGTAGTGGGTGCTGACTGTGACGCGATAAAAAGAGAAACGGTAGCGCACGTGTTGCCACTGTTGCCAACGCTGCTAACGCTATAAAGCTGATCAGATAGAGTGACTGGTCCATCGCTGCCTCAAGTAGTTAATTAACATTAGAACCAGTGCGGTAGTGATCGATAGCAACAGCATCTGATCTTGCCAAAGCCAAATGGCGATCAGCCCAATCAAACAGGCTATCAACATCAAACCCGCCGCTCTATGCGTTCGATACTGTTCAACGGCCAGTACCACGAACAGTGCTGGCAGCACTATCTCCAAACCTAAATCGGGCAGTGTCAGTTGAGCACCCAATAGAGCACCAATCAATGTACCGAAAACCCAGTAGCTCTGATTGATGCCTGCCAAGCGCCAATAATCTTGCTGCTGCAGGCCGCTCTCTTTTGGCAGCCCGGTTATCAGTGAGAAGGTCTCATCGGTCAATGCAAAGACCATGTAGGCCTTACGCCACCCAGTAAGCTTTAGCGAAGATAGCAGAGTCAGGCCATAGAAGATGTGCCGACTGTTCAGGAGGAAAACAGCCACAAACACTTCTAACAGCCCTGCATGATTGGCAATCAAACCCACCGATAAAAACTGGGCAGAGCCGGCAAACACAATGACGCTGAATGCAACGGCCCAATACCAATCCAATCCCAACTCGGTGACAAACAGCACGCCGAAGGCCATCCCAAGTGGAAGGTAGCCAAATAGAACCGGCAATGAGAGTCTAAAAAGATGCATGCATTCACTTCTCGTAAAAAAGCGATCCTCGCTCAGGCTCTTGATCAGGTCAACTTTATAGATAGTTAAAATATCGATTTTTATTGAAATCAAATTGAAAAAATTAATTTTCTCAAAATTCTAAGCATGAACTATATTCCGCATTAACGGTAACCCTCGACCGTGACTAGCGTCAGAACTGAGCGATCAATTTTATAGAGTGAGATTAAGAGATGGGCAGCAAAGTCCGTGTCGATGAAAAGATCGAAGACCTCGACGATTGGAATGATCAATTCGAAGAGCAAGAGAGCCAACGTAACCGATCCAGATACAATGCTAAGCGCAGACGTCAGATCGAAGATATTATGGAGGATCGCGTTCTCGCCAGTCAGTTACGTGACGCTTACGACGAACTTTACTAGGCTCCCCGTACCACCTAAGTCTTAATAAAAAAGGTTGTGGTCAAAGTTTAACTTTGTTTATATGGAGTTGACTGAAGTTGACCTTAATTATTGAGGGCAAGTTCGGCACACCCGACCGGTGGCAGTATCAATAGCTGACACCGGTCGACCTCTTCTTCTTTCCCTACTTCGCTTCTGATACTATCTCAGCTCAAATTTATCCATTTGTAAGGTTTCGTTATGAGTAAGTTTTGGAGCCCGCAGATCCATGATCTCGTTCCTTATACACCCGGTGAACAACCTAAGGTTGCCAACTTAGTTAAACTCAACACCAATGAGAATCCTTACCCCCCTGCTCATGGGGTTCAGGAAGTGTTAACCGCGTTTGAGACCGATCGTTTACGCCTCTATCCAGACCCTGAGTCTTCTGCGCTCATCAATGAGCTTTCAACCACTCTGGGTGTGCCTAACGAAAATCTATTTGTCGGTAATGGCTCAGACGAAGTGTTGGCTCATGCGTTTATGGCTTTCTTCCGTCAAGAGAAGCCACTGGTTAAACCAGACATCACTTACAGCTTCTACGATGTTTATGCTGATCTATATGGAATTGAGATTAAGAATCAAAAACTTAATGATGATTTCTCAATCTCTTTAGAGGATTACCCACTGGATAATGGCGGTATCATTTTTGCCAACCCGAATGCTCCTACTGGGTTAGCTCTGCCGTTAGATCAGATCAAAAACCTACTCGATCGCAACACTGAAACGGTAGTATTGGTGGATGAAGCGTACGTCGATTTTGGTGGCGAATCGGCCATTGAGCTAGTGAATCAATACCCTAACCTAGTAGTGACACAGACCTTCTCTAAGTCGCGCTCACTTGCTGGTTTGCGCATTGGTTATGCCGTCGCACAACCCCATCTGATCGACGGTTTAAATCGAGTTAAAAACTCATTCAACAGCTACCCTATGGATATGCTCGCGATCGCTGCTGGTGTTGCCTCATTGAAAGACAGCGCCTACTTCAAGGAGATGTGTGACAAAATCATCGCAACGCGCGAGACCACTCGTGATCGCCTTGAAAAGCTAGGTTTCAACATACTTCCATCAGCAACCAACTTCCTCTTTGCCGAGCACCGGTTTATTGAGGGGAGTGAGTTGATGGGCTATTTACGTACTAAAGGGGTGTTAGTTCGCCACTTCAGTCGCCCTGAGATCGCGAACTTCCTTCGCATCACCATTGGTACCGATGCTGAGATGGATGCATTGATCGACGCACTCAAATCGCACCCTGATATGGTCGAGCTAGACGCTTGAACCAATCAATAGCGTCACAACAGGACTCACACAAAGAGTATCGACAAGGACTCTTCCAAGGCACCCTAGCCTATCTAATCTGGGGTTGCTTTGGACTCTACTTCACCCTACTCGCCGAGGTACCCGCCGACGAGGTGTTAGCACACCGTATTGTCTGGTGTGTGCTCTTTGTTGGCTTGCTGATTCTTCTACAGAAAAAAATCCGTTCCACCTGGACGATGTTAACATCCAAGAAGACGCTGTTCTGGTTAACCATTTCATCACTGCTAATCAGTGGTAACTGGTGGATCTATATCTGGGCGGTAGGCAGTGGCCAAGTGATCGCGGCCAGTCTGGGGTATTTTCTGTCACCTTTGGTTGCGGTGTTGTTGGGGCTGATCTTTTTTAAAGAGCAACTCAATAGGCTACAAAAAACATCGGTCTTTTTTGCCTCTGTCGGGGTCTTATGGCAGATAGTCGCCATTGGCGAGTTCCCATGGATCGCTGTTAGCCTCTCGCTGCTGTTCGGCTTTTACGGCGTCGTGCGTAAGCAGATAGCGGTCGATTCAGTCAGCGGATTGTTGATTGAGACCCTAATCATGTTGCCGATCGCTCTGATCTACCTAAGCTTGCTAGCCACCCAGGGTGTTGATCATTTCGGAGCATTCACTTGGGAGTTAATCGGTGCCGGCGTCATGACCGCTGTTCCACTGATGCTGTTTGCCTCTGCCGCCAGAAAGCTTCCGTTAGGTACCGTAGGCTTCCTAAACTACATCGCCCCGATCATGCAGTTCCTTAGCGCTGTGTTCATTTTGAACGAAGCCTTCGGCATCGATCGTTTTATCAGCTTTGCTTTTATTTGGGTGGGGCTGATTGTGTTCAGTGTCGATCTATTTCGTAAGGCTAAGGCAAACGGTTAACAGCGGTGTCAGACCTTAGGTCAGACACCAGAGTGTTAAACTGGCTACGCAGCTGCGGGTCTAATGGGATGGTCCGTCCCGCTTCTTAAACGGCATCACAATGTGCCAGGATATTAGTTACCACACTTTTATCCAAAGGAGACGGACCATGACGCAGACTATAACAAACGCAGAAGTACATAC